>CAXTPX010000001.1:0-18237 GCA_964246005.1 uncultured Burkholderiaceae bacterium
GACAGGTCGAGGGCCTTCTGCAACGCAATCTGCGCCTTGCCCCATAACGCCTCGCGAGCACACAGCGCGCCGAGCACGTAGAACGCCGACGGCTCGGCCGGATGCTCGCTCGTCCATCGTTCGGCGCGCTCGATCTGCGGCCGCGCATCGTCGTCCCCGCCGGCCCTGCCATCGCCGCCTCGCGCGAACAGCGCCGCGACGGTCTCGTCGCCGCTCCGCGCGTATTCCTCGGCGAGGCGCGCATTCCACTCGACCATCAACGCGTTCTCGATCACGACGCGCGCCTGGTAGCCGAGCCGCGCCGCATTGAAGGCCTGCGCCGCGACCAGCGCCACCTCGGCGATCCGCTTGTCGGCGTTCGGCACGGACTGCCACAACGCGAGCAGGGCATGCGTGTCGCGGCCGCGCGCCGCGAACAGCGCGCGATACGCGAGCGTCTTGATCTGCCGCGCCGCCGCCGGGTGCAGCGCATCGCGCTTGTTGAGCGTGCGCAGCAGACGCAGCACGGCGTCCCAGTCACCCGCGTACTGGTGTGCTTTGAGCGCGAGCCGCAGCGACTGGATGTGGCGTGCGCCCGCCGCGTGCAACTGCTGTACGACGACCAGCGCCCGGGACCCTTCACGCGCGTCGACCAGGCACTCGACCTCGGTCATCAGCTTCGCGGCCCGCAGCCCGGGATCGGACTCGGCACGACGCAGCCATTCGTCGCGCCGTCCGTATTCGCGCATGCGGTGCGCCGAGCGTGCCGCCACCAGCGCGGCCAGGCCCGCGGTCTCCGCCAACTCCTGCGCCTCTTCGGCTTCGCGCTCGGCGTGACCGTAGCGTCCTTCGAAGTGCGCCTGCAGCGCGCCGCGCAACGCCTTCGACGCGCGCTTCTCGCTCTGACGCTGTCGATACAGCGCGACCCGCTGCGGCATCTGCACCGTCTTCTTCGCCACCCGGATCAGCGCGTAGACGATGACGAAGACGCCGATCTCGATCAGCAGGAACAGGTTGAGCGAGAGGTCGACGCGATACGGTGGATAGAACACCACCACGTTGCCCGGGTCGGCGCTCAACGTCAGCGCGAGGCCGACCGCGCCCGCGAAGACGACGACGCCGATCAGGAAGAAACGCATGGTCCCGTCACGATCCCGACCGGCAGTGCCGCGCTCAACGCTGCCCCTTGACGTTGCGCGCGGCGGTCAGGCTCTCCGACAGCGTCGGCATCTCGACGACCGTGTTCGCGCTCTGCACCTGCCGCAGCAGCGCGAGCGCGGCGACCGTCTGACGCGAACGCAGGTCGAAGTACCTCTGCAGCGCCTCCTGCGCATGCAGCAGGTCGGCGCGGTAGGTGGACTCCTGTCGCGCGAGCAGCGCGAGTCGCGCGTTGAGGAGGCGCAGCTTGAGGTTCTCGCGCACGAAGTAGCTCTGCGTCGGCGCGAGCAGCAGCGCATCGGGTTCGCCGACCTCGCGCACGCGGACGAGCTGGCCGAACTTCTGCCACGTCTCGGCGCCGAGGTAACGCAACTGCTCCTGCACGCGCTCGAACCAGCCCCCGCCGCCGCCGTCGCCCGTCCGGACACCGCGGTCCAGCGTCTCTGCATCGAGCCGCGGGCGCGGCGCCGGCTTCTCGTCGGACAACAACGGCAGGTTGTCGACCATCCCGACGATGCTGTCGAGACGCAACGCGTTGCCCGCGATGTCCACCGACGGCAGCGCCTTCAGGCGCTCGAGATCGTTCGCGATCGCGCGGCGCAGCACGATGAACTGCGGCCGCTCGGTGCGCGCGAGGCGTTGATCCGCGTTCTGCAGCGCGATGATCGCGCCCTGCACGTTGCCGGCCAGCTGGAGCTGCTGCGACGCGACCGCGAGGATCTGCTCGACCTCGGCCAGCGCCCAGTCGTCGCGGGTGCGGGCAAGGTCCGCGTACAACTGCTCGAGCGACGCCTGCTGGCTCTGCGAATCGGCGACGCGTGCCTCGACCGCGCCGAGCTTCGCGGCGTTCGAGAGCGCCTGGTCGCGTGCCTCCTGGGCGGCGGCCTGCGCGGAGCGACTGGCGATGCCGTCGTCCTGGATGCGCCGCGCGAACTCGCGCTCGCTGCGATCGAGGCGGTTGGCCGCGAGGAACCACAACGCGATCGCGATCGCGAGCACCAGCGCGAAGCCGATCAGCATCCACAGCACGACCGATCGTCGCAGTCGCCTCAACGCTTCCGCGGCGCGCATCTGAGCTGGATCGTGAGCCGGGTCGATCGCGGCGGGTCCGAACGACGGCGAGGCCGGAGGCGCGAGAGCGCTGGAAGACATTACGGGCGGGGTGCTCGACACCCGGACGATTCTATCGCGGCGACGATGCCGGAATCACCGGGCGCGCACAGCGAGACACGCGTGAAGCCCGCGTCCCGCGCTCGTTCGACGATGCGTCGATGCGGCGCGAGGATGCGACAGCCGAACAGCCACGTCCGCACCGCGTCGACCGCCCATCCGCCCTGCGACGCGACGGACGCGACGACGATCGCGACCAGGTTGTCGACGCCTTCCGAGCTCGTCACGACGAACACCGGCGCCTGCTTCGATGTAAAGAGTCTTTCCAGTGCTGCCGAGGCCACGGCGTCCGCCGGCGGCTGCACGCGTCGATACGCTTCGAGTTCGTCGACGATGATGCCGAGGCCGCGCAGGCGCTCCGCGAACCACGCGCGTCCACCGACGCCCTTGACGATCAGCACGCGTCCGTCGAAGCCGTGCGTGAGATCGATCGTCGCGTCGAGCGCAGCGAACAACGCTTCCGAGTCGAAGCGATCGCCGCGATCCCCGGAGACTTCCCCGCCTGCGCGAGGCGAGACGACGCGATGCACCGGCGTCGCGATGCCGACCGACCTGAGCGTCTCGACGCTGCCGGGGCCCATCACGCCGACGACGACGGTCGCAGGCCACGGGTCGGTACGATGGGCGAGGGCCTGGCGGATCGCGTTCGGGCTGACGAAGACGACCACTCGATACCGATCGAGTTCGGCCATCGTCGCGGCCAGCGGCCTCGCGTCCGTCACCGGCTCGATCGCGAGGACCGGCATCGCGACGACGGTCCGACCGAGGCCTTCCAGTGCGGCGATCAGGTGCGTCGCGTCCTGCGCGGGACGCGTGACGACGAGGGTCGCCTCCGGATCGATCCGGTCGGGGCCATCGCCGACCGCAGACGTCAAAGCGCCTCGATCAGCGACAGCGCGCCCTGTCCGATCAGTTGTTCGGCGACCTGCCGGCCGAGCGTCTCGGCCGCCGCGAGTTCGGTGCCGGCATCGTTCGGCACGACCGCGCTGCCCGACGCGGTCATCAGCAGCGTGCCGTCCGGTCGCCCCAATACCGCGGACAGCTCCAGGCGTTCGGGCGTGATCCACGTCGCGTACGCGCCGAGCGGCATCGTGCAGTTGCCGCCGAGGTTGCGCGACACGGCCCGCTCCGCGAGCGTCGCGAGCGCGGTGGCACGATCGTGCAACGGCGCGAGCAGTTCGACCAGATCGGGTCGGCCGTCGGCGATCTCGATCCCGAGGGCGCCCTGTCCCGGCGACGGCAGGCTGATCTCAGGATCCATCCGCAGGCGGATGCGCGACTCGAGGCCGAGCCGGACGAGCCCGGCGGTCGCGAGCAGCATCGCGTCGAAATCGCCACGATCGAGCTTGTCGAGCCGCGTGCCGACGTTGCCGCGGACCGGCACGATCTTCACGTGCGGCCAGGTCGACCGGAACTGCGACTCGCGCCGCAGGCTCGCCGTCCCGACCACCGCGCCGTGCGGCAGCTCGTCGGGCGACGCATGATGGTTGGAGACGAACGCGTCGCGCGCATCCTCGCGCGTCGGGATCGCCGCGAGCACGAGGCCGGGCGCGAGCGCCATCGGCACGTCCTTCAGCGAATGCACCGCGATGTCGGCACGGCCTTCGAGCAGCGCCGACTCCAGCTCCTTGACGAACAAGCCCTTGCCGCCGACCTTCGACAGCGTGCGATCGAGGATCTGGTCGCCTTGCGTGGTCATCCCGTCGATCACGACCTCGACGCCCAGGTGCAGGCGCATCAGTTCGTCGCGGATGTGCTCGGCCTGCCACAAGGCGAGCCGGCTCTCGCGCGTCGCGATGACGACGCGTCGGATACCGGTCGCGGGTCGACTCGATTCGGGCCGCAAATCGACGGCAGGCCGATCCGTCACCGCGTGACCTCGCCATGCGCAAAGCACATCCCCGATCCCCTCGTCATCCTTGTCCTTGTCACGGTCGAAGCGTTGATTCGAAGGCCGGCGGTCGCGGGCGGCGACGCACTCTATGGATACAAGCCACGCCGTTCGCGCGCCTGCAGCACGCGCGTGCAGGCGACGACGAACGCCGCGGTGCGCAACGGAATCCTGTGCTGCTCGCCGATCTCCCAGATGCGCTTGAACGCGTCGACCATGATCTTGTCGAGCCGCACGTTGATCTCGTCCTCGGTCCAGAAGAACGAGCTGAAGTCCTGGACCCACTCGAAATACGAGACCGTCACGCCACCGGCGTTGGCGATCACGTCCGGCACGACCATGATGCCGCGCTCGCCGAGGATGCGGTCGCCTTCGGGCGTGGTCGGTCCGTTCGCTCCTTCGAGCACCATCTTCGTCTTGAGTCGCTCGGCGCGTTCGCGCGTGATCACGCTCTCGAGCGCGGCCGGGATCAGGATGTCGCTCTCGACGTCCCAGAAGTCCTCGGCCGCGATGCTGTCACCGCCCTTGAACTCGCCGACGCCGCCGTGTGCGGCCACCTCGGCGACGAGGCCGCCGATGTCGAGGCCGTTCGGGTTCCAGACCGTGCCGGTGTGGTCCTGCACCGCGACGATCTTCGAGCCGCTCGCACCGAACAGCTCGGCTGCGGACGATCCGACGTTGCCGAAGCCCTGCACCGCGATTCGCGCGCCGTCGATCGGCACGTTCATGCGCCGCGCCGTTTCGCGACCGACCACGAACACGCCGCGGCCGGTCGCCTTGACACGGCCGAGCGAGCCGCCGAGCTCGATCGGCTTGCCGGTGACGACGCCGGTCGCAGTAGCCCCCGTGTTCATCGAATACGTGTCCATCATCCACGCCATGATCTGCGCGTTGGTGTTGACGTCCGGCGCCGGAATGTCCGTGTGCGGCCCGATGATCAACCCGATCTCGCTGGTGTAGCGACGGGTGAGCTTCTCGAGCTCCTTCTGCGACAGCGATTTCGGTTCGACGCGGATGCCGCCCTTCGCGCCGCCGTACGGCAGGTTGACCGCGGCGCACTTGACCGTCATCCACGCGGACAGCGCCATCACCTCCTCGAGCGTCACGTCCGGATGGAAGCGCACGCCCCCCTTGCCCGGTCCGCGCGACAGGTTGTGCTGGACGCGATATCCCTCGAAGTGCGACACCGTGCCGTTGTCGAGCTCGATCGGAATGTCGACGATCAACACGCGCTTCGGGCGCTTCAACGTCTCGGACCAGCGGGCGAGCGGGCCGAGGTAGGGCAGCACGCGATCGACTTGCGACAGGTAGGTGGCCCAGGGGGTGTCGGGCGACTGGTCGACGAAGGAAAGGTTCATGTCGTTCTTGTTCGCGGCGCCCGCCGACGGACGCCGCCTTTCCCGAAAAATGATGGCCGCGACGATACATCAACTACATGTGGATGTCGCGAACACTGACCCCGATCGGCAGCGTGACGGACGGTCCGGGACGACGGGGCACGATAGAATCACGTCCCCGTTTTTGTTCACCGGCCCAAGCGCCCTCCTCATGACCTACTGCGTCGCGTTGCGCCTCGACGAAGGACTCGTCTTCCTCGCGGATTCCCGGACCAACGCCGGCATCGATCACGTCAGCACGTTCCGCAAGCTGACCGTCTACGAGCGCCCGGGCGACCGCGTGATCACGCTGATGACGTCGGGCAACCTCGCTGCCGGCCAGGCGGTGCGCCAACTGGTGAGCGAGACGAAGGACGCCGACGGCGTCAGCATCTGGAATGCGAAGAGCCTCTTCGATGTCTCGCGCATCGTCGGCAACGCGGTGCGGGCGGTGCGGGCGCGGGACGCGGCGGCGCTCGAGGACGCGGGCCTCGACTTCACGATGAGCATCATCGTCGGCGGCCAGATCAAGGGAGAGCACTGTCGCCTCTTCCTCGTCTATTCGGCCGGTAACTTCATCGAGGCGCTGGCCGAGGCGCCGTATTTCCAGATCGGTGAATCCAAGTACGGCAAGCCGGTCCTCGACCGCCTGATCACGCCGAAGACCACGCTGGAGGAAGGCGCCAAGTGCGCGCTCGTCTCGATGGACTCGACGATGCGCTCGAACCTCTCGGTGGGTCTGCCGCTCGACCTGATGTGCTACGAAGTGGACCGACTCGCAGTGACGCGCTTCGCGATGATCGACGCGCACAACGAGTACTTCAAGATGATCCACGACACATGGGGCGAGCGGATGAAGCAGGTCTTCCTCGAGATCCCGCCGCCGAAGTGGGACGCGTCCGGCCTGCTCGCAGGCGCATCGACCGAGCCGACGCGGATGGCCGGCAGCCAGTACAGCACCCAGTCGGACGCGACGCTACCGCGAGCAGAACCGGTGCGCGCGCCGCTGCCGGCGGACTTCTACGACGAGCCGATCCAGCGACCGCGCGAAGAGGTGCAGACGCTCGCCGAAGATCAGGACCGCGCTTCGCCGGGCCAGTGACCGGTTCGTCGTTCCCGCGAAGGCGGGCCAGCGTCGTCGGGTGCCAGCAAGGAGACCGAATGACGACACTGGGTTCCCGCCTTCGCGGGAACGAAGAATCCATTCACGCGGCCAGCGACTCGTTCTTCGCCACCGACTGACGGGCCTGCTGGGTCGCATCGGGCAGCACTTCGCTGATGTTCGGCTGGATGTCGGTCATGCGCGCCGGTCCGTAGATCGTTGCAAATGCAACGTCCATCGCATCGGGCCCCGATGCGATGCGGACGACGTTCTCGACCGGCGCGAGGCCGGTCGGGTCGAACAGGATCCACTTGCCGCCGAGAAACGCCTCGAAGATCGCGTGGAAGTCGGGCGGCGGCTCCTCGAACTCGACGTAGCCGACGACGAAACGGGCGGGGATGTTCAGCGCGCGACACATCGTGATGCCGACGTGCGCGAAGTCGCGACAGACGCCGACGCGGTTCGCGAGCACGTCGCGCGTCGTCGTGGTCACGTCCGACTGGCCGACCTGATACGCGATGTGTTCGCGGATCCAGGCCACGATCGCCTCGACCCGACCATATCCCTGCGGAACCTTGCCGAAGGTCCGCTGCACCATCTTCGAAAGCTGGTCCGACTCGCAGTAGCGGGTCGGCAGCAGGTACTGCATCACTTCGTCAGGAAGTTCGGCGATGGTCAGCTCGCGAGCGTCGTGATCGGGCTCCTCGAAGCGGCGCACGACCCGCGCCTTGTAGACGATCGACGTCATGCCCGCCTCGGCATGCACCCGCAACGAGCGGTTGTGCGAATTCGGCGGCAGGTACTCGCGCGGCACGGCGATCGACGGCGACACGTCGAACGACTCGGAGAGGATCGTGTGCTCCGGGATGCGCGCGGCTTCGATCTGGAAGAAGAACTCTGCAGGCCCGCCCACTTCGTAGGCGAGCTTGCAATCGATGTCGAAAGTTTTCATGGTGGGAGACGGAGCGGTTCGCTCGGCGAACAAGAGCGCAAATTTTAACGTTGCAGCGCATCAAAATCGAGCGGGCTTTCGGAAACTCAGCACGCGTCCTACCGAAGCAGGGCGCGCTACCATCCCGACCTGTCGCGACCCCCCGACCTCCCATTCCATGTCGAACCATCCGCTCCGCCTTCGCGACGTCCAGTGCTTCACGCCGGCGGGCCTCCACCGCATGGCGTATCGCGAATGGGGCGATCCCGACAACGACCGCGTCCTAGTCTGCGTCCATGGCCTGACCCGCATCTCGAACGACTTCGACGTGTTCGCGCAGGCGGTGGCAGACGAGTACCGCGTGGTCTGCCCCGACGTCGCCGGGCGCGGACGCAGCGACCGCCTGCGCGATCCGATGCTGTACCAGGTCGGGACGTACGTCGGCGACATGGTGACGCTGCTCGCGCGCCTCGATGCGAAGACGCTGCACTGGTTCGGCACGTCGATGGGCGCGTTGATCGGGATGGTGCTCGCATCGCTGCCCGACTCGCCGATCGAGCGGATGATCCTCAACGACGCGGGTCCGGTGCTCGGTGCCGCGGCCCTGCAGCGGATCGCCTCGTACGTCGGCCAGGTGCCGCGCTTCGCGACGATCGAAGAGGCGGAGCTCTACATTCGCACGATCGCCGCACCGTTCGGCGAACACACCGACGCCGAGTGGCGCTTCCTGACCGAGATCGTGATGAAGCGCGACGGCGACGCATGGATCCGGCATCACGATCCGGCGATCGCCGTCCCGTTCCAGTCGATGCCGACGACCGACACGACGCTGTGGCACCTGTACGACGCGATCCGCTGTCCGGTCCTCGCGGTGCGCGGCGAACGGTCGGACCTCCTGTCGGTCGAGACGCACGCCGAGATGGCACAACGCGGCCCCCGTGCAACGCTTGCGACGATTCCGGACGTCGGTCACGCGCCGACCTTCCTGCACGACGACCAGATCGGGGTCGCGAGAGACTTCCTGTTGCGTCGTTGAGCGCTCCGACGCGGCGAGCGCGTTGAGCGTCGTCCCCGGCGAAGCGACGCGACCGGCGCCTCGTCTCGCGTATCGGAAGGACGTCGATGGCTTGCGCGCGCTGGCGGTACTGCTGGTCGTCGCGTTCCACTTCGGTGTGCCGCGGCTCGCCGGCGGTTTCATCGGCGTCGACCTGTTCTTCGTCCTGTCCGGCTTCCTGATCACGGCGCGGCTCGACCGCACTCCACGATTCGACGCGACGCATCTGGTCGCGTTCTACGCGCGACGCATCCGGCGGCTCGCACCGGCCTTCATCGTGGTCGCGCTGGTCACGACGGCCGTCGCCACGTTCCTGCTGCTGCCCGAAGACTTCGTCGAGTACCTGAAGAGTCTGCGCGAATCGTTTCTCTTTCGCGCGAACGTCTTCTTCGCGAAGGCGACCGACGGATACTTCGTCACGAGTGCGGCCGAGTGGCCGTGGCTGCATGCGTGGACCCTGTCGGTCGAATGGCATTTCTACGCCGTCTTCCCGGCGCTGCTGTGGCTGCTGCGTCTGATCCCGTCGACGACGGCGCGTCGCTGGATACTGGCCACGATGGTCGCCGCCGGCGTCGTCGCGTCAATCGGCATCGTCGCCGAACGACCGACGCAAGCGTACTTCTCGACGACCGCCCGCTTCTTCGAGTTCCTGGTCGGCGCGCTGGCGGCGAGATGGCCTTCGCCGAATCTTCCTCGATGGCTGGCACGCGCGATCAGCGCCGCTTGCGTCGTCGGCCTGCTGGCCCTCGCGAGCACGTTCGATCGAAACACGTCGTTCCCCGGCACGAACGCGCTGAGGGTGACGGCGCTCGCGTTCGCGCTCGTCGTCGTCGGCCGCGCCGGATCCGTGCTGGCGTTCGATGCCGCGGCGTGGCTCGGCAAGCGGTCGTACTCGATCTATCTGTGGCACTGGCCGGTGATCGCGTTCATCGCCTACGTGCAGTACGCGCTGTCGTCCCTCGAAATCGCGGGAGTGTTCGTCGGCATCGTCGCGCTGTCCGACCTGACGTATCGGGCCGTCGAACGTCCCGGCATCGACGCGTCGTGGTCGCCGACGACGGCGGCGATCGCGTTGTGCGTCGTGCCGATCGTCATATCCGCCGGTGCATATCGACTGGTCGAGCAACACGACGGCTACGTGCAACGGCTCGGCCACGATGCCGAGCACGCGTACGCGAACCTCCGCTTCTTCGCATCCCCGTCGGAGGACCGCTGCCACGGCGAACACGGTGCCGACTTCGATTCGTGCGCGTTCGGCGACGCGGCGGGTCGGCGGACCGCGCTGTTGATCGGCGACTCGCATGCGTTCCACTTCGCGGCGTTCGTCCAGGTCCTGGCCGAAGCAGCGCACGTCAGGGTCTACGGATTGACGAACAACCTATGCCTCGCGCTTCCGGGCGTGCGCCTGCCCGCCAACTACAAGTGGTCGCAGGAGTGCAGCGAAGCCATCGATCGCGACTACCGGCTCATCCGCGAGCGCCACTTCGACTACGTCGTCATCGCCGAGCGCTGGGCGACCTACCCGGCCGACCAGCTCGACAAGCTCGACGACGCGGTGCGCAGCATCGTGGCGAGCGGCGCCGTCCCCATCCTGATCAGGACCATCGCGGAAGACGGCCGCAGTCCTGCCGACTGCTTCTATCGACAGGTCAAGCTGCGGATGAACCTGCGCGACTTCTGCACCATCGACGCCGACAATGCCTGGCTCGCCGCCGAGAAGGCGCATGCGAACGCGTCGATCGACGCGATGCGGGCGCGGTATCCGTCGCTGCGCGTGATCGATCCGCAGGCGGTTCAATGCGAAGACGGACGGTGCACGACGGTGATCGACGACACCCCGATCTACAGCGATGCGCATCACCTCAATCCGTTCGGATCGACGTTGCTCGGACGTCACTACCTCGCTCGGTTCCCCAATCCACTGGCTCCGTGAGCACACCAGCGGCTGGCAGCTCCTGCAACAATCCCCAACTTCGAACCGATTTTTCGGCAACGCGAATCGTTATCATTGCGATCCTCGTTGAAGGAGAGATTCGATGTCGAAGGGTTGGAAGGGTCGCTTGCTCGCCGCGCTGCCGCTCGCGCTGGTCGCGACCTGCGCGCATGCCGGAGAAGACCTGTTCGGGTTCGTCTACACGCTCGACGTGCAGCCGAAGGGGACGTGGGAGTTCGAGCAGCGCGTCGATCACACGAAGGGACAGGCGGTCGGCAGCTACAACCTCACGCTGCTGCGTTCCGAGCTCGAGTACGGGCTGACCAACGACCTGCAGATCTCGGGCTACCTGAACGGTGCGCGCGTGCAGGCCGATCGGAACTACCTCAGCCCCGAGACCTGCGCCAGCGTGCCGTGCACGGCCGGCTTCGGCGTACCGAGTTCGCGCAACGACTCGCGTCCGTACCAGAAGACGCGGGTCGACGGCGTCTCGCTCGAGGCGCTGTGGCGGATCACCAATCCGGTCACGTCACCGGTCGGCGTCGGGCTGTACTTCGAGCCGACCTACGGCGTGCTGGAGAACGAACTCGAATACCGGCTGATCCTGCAGTCCAACTTCCTCGACGACCGGTTGTCGTTCGTGACGAACTTCCTGGTCGAGCAGGAGAAGGAGAAGTACGCGGGCGACGGGATCATCCGCAACACGATGCTCGATCTGCTGTACGGCGCGAGCTACCGGTTCGCGCCGAAGTGGACCGCCGGCATCGAGGGTCGCTGGCATCACGACTCGGACGGCTACTTCTACAACTCGCACACGCAGACCGCGAACTTCATCGGCCCGGACCTGCACTACGCCGAGAAGAACTTCTGGGTCACGGCGACCTGGCGGCGTCAGATCAGCGGGCAGTGCTATCACGACGGCTATGCCGACTGCTCGCTCGGCAAGGTGTGGGACAACCACGGCCGCAACCAGTACGTGGTGAAGGTGGGCTTTCCGCTCGACTGAACATGAACTGGACTCCCTCGAACTTCTGTCTCGCCGCGACCGGCGTCGCGGCCATCGTCGTGCCGGTCGGCGCGCATGCAAAGACCTACCTGTCGGTCGAACAGGCGCAGCAGGCCATGTTCGGCAACGCAACGATGACGCCGGCGCCGCTCGTGCTGACGAGCGCGCAGCAGGACAAGTTGCACGACGCCTCCTCGGTCAGCCTGCCGTTCGACGGCCGTCGCGTGTGGAAGGTCGCGGGCGGCGGCTGGTTCGTCGTCGACCAGGTCGTCGGCAAGCACGAGTTCATCACGTACGCGGTCGGCATCGACGCTGCAGGCAAGGTCAAGGACATCCAGATCCTCGAGTACCTCGAGTCGTACGGCTACGAGGTCGCCGATGCCGCGTGGCGGAAGCAGTTCGTCGGCAAGGGCGCCGACTCGCCGTTGAAGCTCGGCAAGGACATCGACAACATCGCGGGCGCCACGCTGTCGAGCAAGCACATCACCGACGGCGTCAAGCGCGTGATGACGATGTACGACCTGGCGCTGAAGAATGCCGCCTGACACGCTGCGTCGCTGTCGGCCCGCCATGGGAACGTTCGTCGAGATCGCGATCCTCGACGCAGGCGGGTCACGCGATGCCGGCGCCGCGGTGCAGACGGCGTTCGCGGCCGTGGAGCGCGTCGCGTCGTCGATGTCGTTCCACGACGCGGCGAGCGACCTGTCACGCCTCAACCGGCGGGCTCATGCCGGACCGGTCCGCGTCGATCCGTGGACGATGCAGGTGCTGAGGCTCGCGCGCGCGTTGTTCGATGCGACCGATGGACGATTCGATTGCACCGTGGGCTTCGACCTGGTCGATGCCGGGCTGCTGCCGGCGCACGGGCCGCGCATCGCTTCGCGCGAGCGGGCGTCGTTCGCCGACGTGTCGCTGCAGGACGATGACACCGTGCGCTTCGCCAGGCCGCTGGCGATCGATCTCGGCGGCCTCGCGAAGGGCTTCGCGGTCGACCGGGCCGTGGACGTGCTGCGGTCTCACGGCGTCGCCTCGGCCGTCGTCAACGCGGGTGGCGACCTGCGGGTGCTCGGATCGACGCCCGTCCCGATCCACGTTCGCCGACTCGACCCGACACCGACGCTGCACTACGCCGGCACGCTCGCCGACGGCGCCTTCGCGAGCTCTTCTGCCTATCGCCCGGGAGTGGACACAGCCCAATGCCCGAGCGCGCTGATCGATACGGCCGGCGGCCGACCCATCGACGGTCGCCGCACGTACTCGGTCGTCGCGCCCACCTGCGCGATCGCGGACGGTTTGACGAAGGCACTGGCTTCCGCCGGCCGGCTCGACGACCGGTGTCGAGAGGCCTTCGGTGCGGTACCGATGATCCACTGACGGTCGCGTGACGAATCGCCTACGCCTCGGGAGGATGTCCCGATGGCAGCGCAGGACGACCTACGTCGTCCTCGCGCTGTGCGCGGCCAGCGGGATCGTCTGGTTCGTCCTGCTCGACCTCTTCCACGATACGCCGTCGCAGGTCCGCTTCTGGTGGATCGCGCACGGCATCACCGCGGTCGCGGCGGCGATGACGATCGGCGGGTCGATCGTCCAGCACGTCGTCGTGACGTGGCGCGCATCGCGGGGGCGATGGACCGGCGCGACCAACCTCGCGTTCCTGACGGTCCTCGTCGTGACCGCGCTGTACCTCATGTACGGCGCGGAGTCGGGCCGCGACACGGCTCACTGGATCCACGCGATCGCCGGCCTCGTCGCGGTGTTCGTCTTCATCGGGCACGTGCTGTGGGGCAAGACGCGCGTCGCGAAGAGAGTGTTCCGGTAGCGACGCGTCCGAGACGAATCGATCGACGACATGCCGATCTGCGGCGATACTCGTCTTCTCCGTGCGACGTGTCGCAGCGCGCTGCCACCCGCTCCGATATCCCCCCACATCGATCAACAGGATCACGACATGTCGAACGACGCACGTGTCACGCGTCTGCATATCGGCCCGCGGCTGTGCGAGGTCGCCATCTTCAACGGCACGGTTTACCTCGCCGGCCAGATCGCCGAAGACACGAAGGGCGATGCCCATGCGCAGACGGTCGAAGTGCTCGGCCATGTCGACCGCCTGCTCGCCGAAGCCGGCAGCGACAAGCGCCACATCCTGCAGGCGACGGTTTACCTCGCGAGCATCAAGCACTACGCCGACATGAACCGCGCGTGGGACGACTGGGTCGAGCCCGGCGCAACGCCGCCACGCGCGACGGTGGAGGCGCGGCTCGCGCGGTCGGAGTACCTCGTCGAGATCCAGGTCGTCGCGGCGCAGGTGGTCTAGAAAACGGAACGCTCCGGCGACCCGCTGCTCCCGTCAACGCACCGTCACGTGCCGGTCCTCGCGTCGGTGGTCCGGCAATCGTTGCCGACCGATCGTCCGACGCATCTGCATCCGGGCCATCGCATCGCGTCGTTCATCCGCAGTCGGTCGACAACACGCGGGATCGATGGAAAATCGAGCGGTCGTCGTCGAGGCTCGCCATGATTCCATTGCACGTCCTTGCCGGACTCGCGGCACTGACCGCCGGTACGCTCGCGCTCGCGGCGGGCAAGGGGGGCAGGCTGCACCGTTGGGCCGGAACCGTCTTCGTGTACGCGATGATGCTGATGGCTTCGATCGGCGCGGTCGTCGGGGCGCTTCGCTCCCAGCCGATCAACGTGGTGGCGGGCTCGCTGACCTTCTACCTCGTGACCACGGCCCTGCTGAGCGTGCGAAGACCGAGGTGGGCCTTCGCACGGATCGACCTCGTCGCCGCGAGCTTCGCGGTGCTGCTCGGGGTCGCCAGCTTCGTCGCGACGCTGGCCGGTTTGGTCAAGCCCGCCGCCCTGGCCGCACCCGTCCTTGTCTTCGGGACGATCGCGTTGATTGCCGGCGTGGCGGACTTTCGTTCGATGGGGCGTCGGTTGATCGGGCGACAACGAGTCGCCCGACATCTCTGGCGAATGGGCCTGGCCTTCTGGATCGCGACGGCGTCCTTCTTCCTCGGTCAGGCGAAGGTTTTCCCGGAAGCAGTCCGCAGCTCCGGGCTTCTTCCGATTCCGGTGGTAGCGGTGCTGATCGTGATGGTCTACTGGGTCGTGCGCGTCGTCTTCATGAAGAAGCGTGCGGGATGGGAACCCGCGATCCCGGGCGGACGAGCCGCTACGGGTCGGCAGTGACGCGAACGGTTCGTCTGCAAGCCGGTTCGTCGAAGCAGCGGCCCCCTGTGCGTCGATTACGGCACGTCGGTGACGTTCAGGCTGAGCTGGCTTCCCAGGTTCCTGCCGATGCCGTCGGTCGCCGTGACGACGACGACGTGCAGGCCCGACGCGACCGTGCCGGTGAACACGTAGCCGTTCGCGCCGGTGGCGACACAGGCGGCACCGGTCGGGTCCAGGCAGGTATTCGGTGCGGCGAGGCTGCCGATCGCCACGCCGTCGAGCGTCGCGTCGACGCGAACGATGCCGTTGACGGACTGCGGGCCGACGATCGCGGTGAACACGCCGGCGCTCTCCGAGATCGTCGCGCTGGTGAAGTTCACGGGAGTCTGCATGACCTGGAACGTCCGGCTGATGCCGATGGAATATTTCGCGATCGACTGGATCTGCGCAACGACGACGTGGCTTCCGTCGGCGACCCGCGTCGTGTCCCAGTTCACGGTGGCGCCGCTGCCGATGGAGGTGCCGTCGACCGTCCAGGCAACCGTGCTGGTCCCCTGATCGGCGGACAACGAGAGCTGCACGACGCCCGACACCGGCTCGACGAGAGAGGAGACGATCGTGGGTGGCGTGTACGCGTTGGTCGCGAGCGAGAACGAGGCGACCTGGCTCTTCTGCCCGTCGTTCACCGTCAACGTGACCGTGTACGTGCCGACGACGTCGGTCGTCAACTGGGCCTGCGCCGCCGTGGTGTTCGCAATCGTCGCCGTGCTGCCGGTCGGCACGCTCGTCAGCGCCCAGGCATACGTCAGCGGGCCCCCGCCGACGGCCGTGCTCGCGCTTCCATCCAGCGTCACGACCGCGGTCGCGGGAACGCTCGAGGCGTACGTGGCGATGGCCGTCGGCGCCCCGATGGCGGTAGTCGTGGTGCTCGCGTCGTTCTTGCTGCCGCCGCACGCGGCGAGGAAGAAGAACACGAGGGTCAGAGCCCCTTGGCGAAGCGTTCGCAATGCTCGCATGATGGAGGAGCCTGTAGACGACGAAGCGGCGATTGTATCGTTCGCCGGTGCGGCCTCGCTGCCCACTCAGGCGCGGCGGGCGACAGCTGTATCAAAACATCAGGCGCGCGTCGGTCGCTTCACGAGCGACCGTCAATGCTGCAACGGGTCCTGGCGGTAGTAGCCGGCAAGCAGGTCGTACCAGTCGGGATAGGCCGCCTGCAGTCGCGCCGGCGCGACGAAGAACGCCTCGCTCGTGACCGAGAAGAACTCGCCTTCGTCTTCGGCCGCATACGCGTCGAGCGGCAGGCTCGCGTAGAAGCGATCCGCGCGCGCCGACTCGGGATCGACATGACGCGGGATCGACGCCTCGACCGCATCGAGCCGGTCGCGGAAGTCGTCGAGGCTCTGCTGCAGCACGTCCACCCAGTGCGCACTTTTCAACGCCGGATGCAGATGGCGCACGAACGCGGGCATCCCGTCGACCGCACCGTTGGCCATGTCGAGCTTGTGGGCGAACTCGTGGATCACGACGTTGAACGCGAACGGCGACGGCCGATCGCCCTTGCCGATGCGCTGCATCGCCTTCAACGCGAGCACCACCGGGCCGCCCTGCCACGACTCGCCCGCGATCGGCTCGCTCCACTCGTGCACGACGCCGTCGTCGTCGACCATCTCGCGCTCGACGATGAAGTCGTCGGGGTAGACGATGATCTCGCTGAACGCCGGATACGCATCGAGGCCGAGTTCGAGGACCGGCAGGCAGGCCTGGGTCGCGATGCGGCCGATCATCGCGTCGTCGAGGATCAGCCCACCGGCCCCGTTGACGGCCTTGGTCGCGAGGAAGGCGCCGCACTGTCCACGCAGTCGCTCGCGCTGCGTCACATCGAGCCGGTCGAGGAACGGCTGGCTCGCGAGCAGCGCATGCCATGCGTCGTCGTCGATCCAGCGCGAGCGGTCGACGTCGCGCGGCGCCTCGCGTCGGAATGGCCAGCGCACGGACGCTCAGCGAACGATCAGGAGACTTCGTCGATCCACGCGGCCTGGATCGCCTCGAGGATCTTCTCGCCGGAGCGCGACGGATCGTCGTCGAAGTCCTCGAGCTCGGTGACCCAGCGGTGCAGGTCCGTGAAACGCACCTTGCGCGGGTCGACCTCCCCGTGTCCCTCCTGCAAAGCGATCGCGATGTCTTCGATGTCGGTCCATTTCATGGACGGCGCTCCGTGTCGTTGTCTTAAGCGGTCGGCGGCGAAGCGCGAACAGGCACTCAGCCGTTCTCCTTGGCGTGATTGATCGAATAGCGCGGGATCTCGAGAACCAGGTCGGTATCGACCATGCGAGCCTGGCACGACAGCCGCGAGCGCGGCGTCAGCCCCCAGGCCTGGTCGAGCAGATCGTCTTCCGTGTCGTCCGACGGCTCGAGCGCATCGAACCCCTGCCGGACGATGACGTGACAGGTCGTGCAGGCGGCCGACATCTCGCACGCGTGTTCGATCGGCACGTGATGCGCGAGCAGGTTGACGCACAGGGTTTCGCCGACCTCCGCATCGAACTCGGTTCCCGCGGGGCAGACGTCGGGGTGCGGCAATACGGTGATCTTCGGCATCAGACGATCTCGTCGAGTCGCTTGCCCGACAGCGCGCGGCGCACGCTCGCGTCCATGCGCAGCTCGGCGAAGTGTTCGGTGCCGTGCGACAGCGCGTCGATCGCATCCTTGATGACGCCGTGATCGCTGCCGTCGGCGACCTTGCGGACCGCGGCGATGCGGCAACGGATGCGCTCCACCTCCGCGTCGTCGAGCAGCGCGGCGTCGGCCGCGAGCGCCGCCTCGGTCGCCTCGACGATGCGTTGCGCCTCGACCTGCTGCTCGCGCAGCGCGCGCACGCGCATGTCGCTGTCGGCCGCGCCGAAGCTGTCCTGCAGCATGCGCGCGACCTGTTCGTCGCCGAGTCCGTACGACGGCTTCACCGCCACGTGCGCCTCGACGTTCGACGTGAGCTCGCGTGCCGAGACGGAAAGCAAACCATCGGCATCGACCTGGTAGGTCACGCGGATGCGCGCGGCGCCGGCGGTCATCGGCGGAATGCCGCGCAGTTCGAAGCGCGCGAGCGAGCGGCAATCGGATACCAGCTCGCGCTCGCCCTGCACGACGTGGATCGCCATCGCGGTCTGGCCGTCCTTGAAGGTCGTGAACTCCTGGGCGCGCGCGACGGGAATCGTCGAGTTGCGCGCGATGATCTTCTCGGCCAGGCCACCCATCGTCTCGACCCCGAGCGACAACGGGATGACGTCGAGCAGCAACCACTCGTCGCCCTCGGCAGCGCGATTGCCGGCCAGTGCGTGAGCCTGCATCGCGGCGCCGAGGGCGACCACGCGGTCGGGATCGAGGTCGATCAGCGGCAGCTTGCCGAAGTAGCGTTCGACCGCGGCACGAACCTGCGGCATGCGCGTCGCGCCGCCGACCATCA
>CAXTPX010000002.1:0-17844 GCA_964246005.1 uncultured Burkholderiaceae bacterium
TAAACACGCTTCCGGCCCGCAGCGCGCGATTCGGCGCGCACAGCGTTCGACAGAGGCCGACGACCGCGGCCGTCCGATCGATCCCGCGGCCGCAGCGTGATCCGCCTCCCGGCGCTGCCAGCCCTCGACCAAACCACGACCCGTCGCATGCACGCATCGCGTTTCTTCATCTCGACCCTCAAGGAAGCACCGTCCGACGCGGAGATCGTCAGCCATCGGTTGATGCTGCGCGCCGGCATGATCAAGCGGCTCGCGGGCGGTATCTACACCTATCTGCCGATCGGCCTGCGCAGCATCCGCAAGGTCGAGGCGATCGTGCGGGAAGAGATGACCGCGGCCGGCGCGATCGAGCTGCTGATGCCGGTCGTGCAGCCCGCCGAGCTGTGGCAGGAGTCGGGACGCTGGGAAAAATACGGCCCCGAGCTGATGCGGATCAAGGACCGGCACCAGCGGGACTTCGTGATCCAGCCGACCTCCGAGGAGGTCATCACCGATCTCGCGCGGAAGGAGATCGCGAGCTACAAGCAGCTGCCGATCAACTTCTTCCACATCCAGACGAAATTTCGCGACGAGATCCGCCCGCGCTTCGGCGTGATGCGGGGGCGCGAGTTCACGATGAAGGACGCGTACTCGTTCGATCGCGACTTCGCCGGGCTCGAGGTCAGCTACGCGAGAATGCATGCGGCCTATTGCAGGGTCTTCGAGCGGATGGGCCTGAAGTACCGTCCCGTCGCGGCGGACAACGGCTCGATCGGCGGCACCGGATCGCACGAATTCCACGTGCTGGCGGACTCGGGCGAGGACGCGATCGCGTTCTCCCCGACCTCCGACTACGCAGCGAATGTCGAGGCCGCCGAAGCGCTCGCGCCCGGCACGCGTGCGGCGCCGGCCGAGGCGATACAGAAGGTCGCGACGCCGGGCAAGGCCAGGTGCGAGGATGTCGCGACGTTCCTCGGCATATCCCTCGAGAAGACCGTGAAGTCGATCGTGCTGGCGGCCGGCGTCGGGGCGGACGTGCAGATCGTCCTCGTGCTGCTGCGGGGCGACCACGCGTTGAACGAGATCAAGGCGCGCAAGCTGCCCGTCTTCGCGTCCGGCTATCGCTTCGCGACGGAGGCCGAGATCGTCGAGACCTTCGGCACCAGGCCCGGCTATCTCGGCCCGCTTCACACGGCGAAGCCGGTCTTCGTGATCGCCGACCGCACGGTTGCCGCGATGAGCGACTTCGTCGTCGGCGCGAACGAGGCCGACTTCCACATCGGCGGCCTCAACTGGGGCCGCGACCTGCCCGAGCCGCAGGTCGAGGACGTGCGCAACGTCGTGTCCGGCGACCCGTCGCCCGATGGTCGCGGCACGCTCGAGCTGTGTCGCGGCATCGAGGTCGGCCACATCTTCCAGCTGCGTACCGTCTACTCGCTCGCGATGGAGGCGACCTTCCTCGACGAGACCGGCAAGCCCAAGCCGTTCGAGATGGGCTGCTACGGCATCGGCATCACGCGCATCGTCGGCGCCGCGATCGAGCAGAACTTCGACGACCGCGGCATCGTCTGGCCGCGCGCGCTCGCGCCGTTCGAGGTCGTCGTGTGCCCGGTCGGCTGGAGTCGCAACGAAGCGGTCCGTGCCGAGGCGATCCGGCTGCACGATCACCTGATCGCAGCCGGCGTCGACGTGCTGCTCGACGATCGCGATCTCCGACCCGGTGTGATGTTCGCGGACTGGGAGCTGATCGGCGTGCCGCTACGCATCACCGTCGGGGAACGCGGGTTGAAGGACGGTGTCGTCGAGATGCAGGCGCGTCGCGATGGCGTGGTGGTCAACGTGCCGCTGGCCGAAGCGGGCGTGACCGCGATCGCGCGACTCGCGGATCTTTGAGGGTCGTGATCAAAGCAACTCGTGGTTCCCGCTTGCGCGGGAACGACGGGCTGTTTGCGATCGCGCTGCTGCTGGGCTCGTCGAACGCCCACGCCGGCGCCCAACTCTACGAACCCCTGACCGCCTCGGTCCGCACCGCCCTCTCCGCCAGCATCGGCGACGACCGACCCCCCCGCGTGCAGTTCCCCGACATCCGCCAGCGACTCGCGTACCTCGAGTGGCTGGGCGAGATGTCCGAGCGCATGAAGAAGCGCACGCCCGACTACCAGACGCGCCGCGAGATGCTCGAGACGATCTACTACGAGGCGAAGCGCGCCGGGCTCGATCCCGGGTTGATGCTCGGGCTGATCCAGGTCGAGTCGGGCTTCCGCAAGTACGCGATCAGCAGCGCGGGCGCGCGCGGCCTGACGCAGGTCATGCCGTTCTGGGCCGGCCTGATCGGCGACGGCGACCCGAAGAAGCTGTTCAACATGCAGGTCAACATCCGCTACGGCTGCGTGGTGTTCCGCCACTATCTCGACACCGAACGCGGCGACTACTTTCGTGCGCTCGGTCGCTACAACGGCAGCCTCGGACGACCGGAGTATCCGAACATGGTGCTCGGTGCGTGGAAGCGTTGGGAATATGCGCCCGAGCTGGCGCCGTCGGTCCCTGCCGTCGCGTTGCCGAAGCCTTAGCGCCAGGCCGAGCGGATCATCGCGACCCCGTGCGCGCCGCTCTGTCGCGCCATCGGCAAGTCGGCCGCGCTCAAGCCACCCAGCGCATAGACCGGAATCGCGGTCTCGCGCGAAGCCGCCCGAAAACCGTCCCACCCGATCGACCTCGCATCCGGATGCGACGCCGTCGGCAGCACCGGCCCGAGCACGGCCGCATCGAGCCCCAGCGCCGACGCGTGCTCGATGTCGTCAGCGTCGTGGCAGGACGCGATGCACCAGTCGACGGCCGGTCGTGCTTCGAGGCGCATCAGGTCGTCCGATCGCAGATGCACGCCATCGGCACGCGACCAGTAGTCGCGCGCGTGCGCGCTGTTGACGATGAGGCGTACTCGATGATCCGTGCAGCGGGCAGCCACCACGTCGAAGAGGCGCGCGAACGTCGCCCTGTCCATCGCAGGTTCGCGCAATTGCAACTGTTGCAGCGACAAGCTTTCCAGCGCGCGGCCCAGGCTCGCGACGAACGCATCGACCCCGACCGACACTGCGTTCGAGATCGCGTAGGTCGGAGGCAGCCGCAGCCAGCGCGCGACCGGCAACGCGCCTTCGAGCCACGGCTCGGTCGTCAGCCACTCGATGCGCTCCCAGCGGAACGCCTGCCCCTCGCGCGACTGTGGCTCGCCGCGCCACCCTTCGAACGATCGCCAGAAATGGAGGCGGACCGTCGCATGCGGATAGGCCACGACGCGTCGCGTCCACGGATGCGCGGTCACGATCTGCAGGCCGAGTTCCTCGTCGAACTCGCGGACCAGCGCATCGAAGACCGACTCGCCGGCCTCGAGCTTGCCGCCGGGAAACTCCCAATAACCCGCCATCGGCTTGCCCGCCGGCCGTTCCGCGAGCAGGAAGCTGCCGTCGTCGCGGATCAGCACGCCGACCGCGACGTCGACCGGCCCATCGCTCACGACGATCCGGACACAGGCGCCGCCGCCCCTTCGCTCTGCTTTAGCACCGCACGTCCCGCGACATCGCGTGCGAACTGATGCGCGACGCGACCCGAGCGCGAGCCGCGGTCCAGCGCCCAGCGCAGCGCGTCGCCGCGCGCGTCGGCGATCTCCGCATCGCCGGCGCCGAACGACCGCATCCACGTCTCGACGACCGCGAGGTACTCGTCCTGCCGGAACGGATGAAAGCTGACCCACAGGCCGAAACGTTCGGACAGCGAGATCTTCTCTTCGACGACGTCGGCCGGATGGATCTCGACGTTGCCGTCGGCGCCGTCCTGGTGGCGCGTCGCGAGGTTGTCCGCCATGCGCTCGGGCATCAGGTGGCGACGATTGCTGGTCGCGTAGATCAGCACGTTGTCGGACTGCGCGGCGATCGATCCGTCGAGCGCGACCTTCAACGCCTTGTAGCTCGACTCGCCCTCCTCGAACGACAGGTCGTCGCAGAAGACGATGAAGCGTTCGGGCCGCGATGCGATCAGGTCGACGATGTCGGGCAGGTCGACGAGGTCGGCCTTGTCGACTTCGATCAATCGCAGCCCCTCGGCCGCATGCGCGTTCAGGCACGCCTTGATCAGCGACGACTTGCCGGTGCCGCGGGCGCCGGTCAGCAACACGCTGTTGGCCGGGCCGCCGGCGACGAACTGCCGCGTGTTGCGATCGATCGCCTGTCGTTGCCGATCGATGTTCTTCAGGTCCGCGAGGGCGATCGGCGCGATCTGGCGCACCGGCACGAGATGCCCGCGGCCGTCGCGCTTTCGCCAGCGGAACGCGGTGGACCCGGACCAGTCGATGTCGGCGGGCGATCCGGGCAGGACCTGTTCGATCCGGCCCATCAGCGTATCGGCGCGATCGAGCAACTGTTGCAGGGTGACGGTCATGTTCAGAGCGCCGAACTACAGCGCCGTTGCAGGCAGGGGCTTCCGTCGTCCCGCGGCCACGCGGAAGACGAACGGGTTCAACACGATCGACAGCAACGCCCCGGCCAGCATCAGCGCGTACGCCTCGTCGGACAGGAGGCCGAGACTCTTGCCGAGCGCGCCCAGGATGAACGAGAACTCGCCGATCTGCGCGAGCGACGCAGCGACCTCGAACGCGGTCTCGCGCGGGCGGCCTAGCGCGAGCACGATGACCGCCGCCGCGATCGACTTGCCGATGACGATCACGCCCAGCACCGCGAGCACGCGATCCGGCTGCCGCGCGAGGATGTTCGGGTCGAACAACATGCCGACCGCGACGAAGAAGAGGACCGCGAAGGAGTCCTGCAGCGGCTGCAGGTCCTCGGCCGCGCGATGGCTCTCGTCCGAGCTGTTGACGACGACGCCCGCGAAGAACGCGCCGAGCGCGAACGACGCGCCGAAGTACTGCGACGCGATATAGGCGGTGCCGAGTGCCAGGGCGATCGCGGTCAGCGTGAACAGTTCGCGCGACCCGGTCCGCGTGACGACGCGCATCAGCCAGTGGAAGAGGCGCGTGACGATCGTCAGCATCAACAGCACGAAGACGGCGACCTTGCCGAGCGTGACGAAGACCGTGCTCCATTCGAAGCCGTCGCCGTCCGCCGTGCCGCCCAGCAGCCCCGCGAGCGGCGGCAGCAGCACCAGCACGAGCACCATCACCAGGTCCTCGACCACCAGCCAGCCGATCGCGATGCGGCCGTTGTCGGACTGGATCGCGTTTCGCGCCTCGAGTGCCTTCAGCAGAACGACGGTGCTCGCGACCGACAGCGACAGACCGAACACCAGCCCTTCGCCGATCGGCCAGGCCCACGCATGGCCGAGACCGATGCCCATCACCGTCGCCACGGCGATCTGCACGATCGCGCCGGGCAGCGCGACGCCCTTGACGGCCCACAGGTCTGCCGGGGAGAAGTGCATGCCGACGCCGAACATCAACAGGATCACGCCGATCTCGGCCAGTTGCGGCGCGAGCGTCGCGTCGCCGACGAAGCCCGGCGTGAACGGGCCGACCGCGATGCCGGCGACGAGATAGCCGACGATCGGCGACAGCCCGATACGGACTGCAATCAGGCCGCCGACCAGCGCGAGGACGAGACCGATCGCGATCAGCGAGATCAGCGGCGCATCATGCATCGCGAAGCGTCGGACCGGTCAGGACGGGACCGCTACGATCACGTCCGATACTCCGCATTGATCTTCACGTAGTCGTACGAGAAATCGCAGGTCCACACGACCGTGCCCGCTTCACCGCGACCGAGGTCGACCCGGATCGCGATCTCGGACGGCTGCATCACGCGGGCGCCGTCCTCCTCGCGATAGCTCGGCGCACGACGACCCGCCTCGATCACCTGCACGACGTCGTCGCCCGCCGACAGATAGAGATGAAGCTTGGCCGTCTCGAGCGCATCGACGCGCGCGTTGCCGATCGCCATCAACAGGCGTCCGAGGTTGGGGTCGGACGCGAACAACGCGGTCTTGACCAGCGGCGAGTTGCCGATCGACCGGGCGACGCGCAGCGCTTCGTCCGCGTCCCGCGCGCCGTCGACCTTGATCGTGATGAACTTGGTCGCGCCTTCGCCGTCGCGGGCGATGGCCTGCGCGAGCTGCTGCGCGACCTCGCCGATGACCGCCTTCAACGCGGCATAGCGCGCGGGTTCGGCTTCGATGATCTCGGGCAACGGCGCGCGGCCGGTCGCGATCAATACGAACGAGTCGTTGGTCGACGTGTCGCCGTCGACCGTCACGCGATTGAACGACACGTCGGCCACTTCGCGGACCATGCACTGCAGCGACGCCTGCGCGACCGGGGCGTCGGTCGCGATGTACGCGAGCATCGTCGCCATGTTCGGCTGCAGCATGCCGACGCCCTTCGCGATGCCGGTGACGGTGACCGGCACCCCGTCGATCTCGACGGTGCGCGACGCGGCCTTCGCGACGGTGTCGGTCGTCATGATCGCCGCGGCCGCGTCGGCCCAGCGATCGGCTGCGAGCGACGCGAATGCGGCCGGCAACGCGGCTTCGATCTTCGCGATCGGCAATGGCTCGAGAATGACGCCGGTCGAGAACGGCAGGACCTGCGAGATCGAACAGCCGACCAGTCGCGCGACCACTTCGCAACTGCGCAAGGCTGCCGCGATGCCGTCGTCGCCGGTGCCGCAGTTCGCGTTGCCGGCGTTCACGACGAGCGCGCGGATCGCTTCGCCCGAATGAAGATGTTCGCGACACACCTGAACCGGCGCCGCGGCGAAACTGTTCTGCGTGAAGACGCCGGCGACACGCGTGTCCGGCGCGAGACGCATCAGCATCAGGTCGCGGCGGCCGACCCGTTTGATGCCGGCCTCGGCGAAGCCGAGTTCGACGCCATCGACGGGAGACGTGCGGGCAGGATCGGGAGCGTCGAGGTTGACAGGCATGACTTGGTGGGGCCGATCGCCCATGC
This sequence comes from uncultured Burkholderiaceae bacterium, assembly GCA_964246005.1. Taxonomy (GTDB): domain Bacteria; phylum Pseudomonadota; class Gammaproteobacteria; order Burkholderiales; family Burkholderiaceae_D; genus CAHJXF01. The sequence goes on from CAXTPX010000002.1 coordinate 6,929, forward strand.
GCCGACGAGTGGCCGCAACGGCGCGAGCGTGCGAAACGAGGTCGCGCATTGTAACGGTCGCCTGTTCGAGTCGAGCCGGGCGCGGTCGAACCGGACCGGAAGGTTTCGCGGGGACCGGATGGGAACGTCTGCCGCGGCCGAGCACTCCTAGAATGCGACTTGCCGACCGCCGATGACGGCTCCGTCGTCGAGATCGTTCCACGCGGAGACCGGCCGGTCTTCCCGAATTGCCGGAGGTTCGATGCATCACCCATCCTTGCTTTCACCGACGAAGCGCTCGCGTGTGCGCGTCGTGCTGTCGCTGTGCGTGCTTTCGATCGCCCTCGCGAGCGCTCCTTCGGGCAGCGCGCTCGCGCAAGCGACGACCACCACGGCACGCCTGCCCGCCGGCTTGACGCGCGTCACGTCGGTCGAAGGCATCACCGAGTACGCGTTGCCGAACGGCCTCCACGTGCTGACGCTGCCCGATGCGTCGAAGCCCACGACGACCGTCAACCTGACGATCCGGGTCGGCTCGCGGATGGAGAACTACGGCGAGACCGGCATGGCGCACCTGCTCGAGCACCTGATGTTCAAGGGCACGCCGCACTTCCCCGACCCGAAGAAGACGATGAGCGATCGCGGCCTGTCGTGGAACGGCACGACGTCGGACGATCGCACGAACTACTTCGCGAGCATGGCGGAGAACGCGGACAACCTCGACGTGTACCTGCACTGGCTTTCGGAGGCCCTCACGTCCTCCTTCATCGCGAAGAAGGACCTCGACTCCGAGATGACGGTCGTGCGGAACGAGATGGAGCGCGGCGAGAACGATCCCGGCACCGTGCTGTTCCAGAACGTCCGGGCCGCCGCGTTCCACTGGCACAACTACGCGAACAGCACGATCGGCGCGCGCTCGGACGTCGAGAACGTCGACATCAAGCGCCTGCAGGCCTTCTATCGCGAGTACTACCAGCCCGACAACGCCGTGCTGATCGTCGCCGGCAAGTTCGACGAGGCGAAGACGCTCGCGATCATCGCGTCGACCTTCGGCAAGCTGCCGCGTCCGAAGCGCGTGCTCGAGCCCACCTACACGCTCGATCCGACCCAGGACGGCGAGCGCTCGGTGACGCTGCGCCGGGACGGCGACACGCCGGTGCTGCTGGCGCTGTATCACGTGCCCGCCGGTTCGTCGCCCGACTTCGCGGCCACGACGCTCGCGGCGACGATGCTGGGCGGACCGGACTTCCGGTTGAACAAGGCGCTGGTCGAGAAGAACCTCGCGGCCGGCGTGTTCGGTGGTGCGCGCGGCCTTGCCGAGCCGGGCTTCGCGTTCTTCGGCGCGCAACTGAAGAACGACCAGTCGATCGACGCGGCGCGCGATGCGCTGATCGCGACCGTCGAGGACGTCGCTGCGCAGCCGTTCACCGATGCCGAGGTCGAGCGCGCGAAGAACATCTGGCTGCGCGGCTTCACGCAGACGCTGTCGGACCCGCAGCGCGTCGGCATCGCGCTGTCCGAATACATCGCGCTCGGCGACTGGCGGCTCGGCTTCGATCGTCGCAATCGCGTGATGGCCGTGACCGCGGCGGACGCGAACCGCATCGCGAGCGAGTACTTCGTCACCAGCGATCGCACCCTCGGCACCTACATCCCGAGTGCGACCCCCGTGCGCGCGCCCGCCCCGGTGCGAGTCGACGTCGCGAGCGTGATGAAGGACTTCAAGGGCGGCGACGCAGTCGTGGCCGGCGAGGTCTTCGACGCGTCGCCCGCCAACATCGACCGCCGCACGACGATGGCGACGCTGCCCGGTTCGACCAACATCCGCGTCGCGCTGCTGCCGAAGTCGACGCGCGGTGGCAAGGTCATCGCGCAGGTCTCGCTGCGTTTCGGCGACGAGAAGACGCTGTTCGGCAAGGACGTGATCGGTGCGGCTGCCGCGAGCATGCTGGCGCGCGGCACGCAGCGGCTCTCACGCGAAGAGCTGTCCACCGCGTTCGAACGGCTGCAGACGACCTGGTCGGTCGCGGGCGACGCGCAAGGCGTCGCGCTGCGCATCGAGACGACGAAGGCCAACCTCGCGGCGTCGCTCGCGCTCGGGCTGGAGGTGCTGCGCACGCCGCGCTTCGACCCCGCGGAGTTCGAGCAGATGAAGGCCGGCTGGATCAGCGACATCGAACAGTCGCGCTCGGAGCCGCAGGCGATCCTCGCCGAGCGCATCGAACGGCACGGCAATCCGTACCCGAAGGGCGACGTGCGCTACGCGATGACGTTCGACGAGACGCTGGGCGAGATCGGCACGCTGAAGCTCGACGACGTAAAGACTTTTTACAACGACTTCTACGGCGCGTCGAATGCGGTCGTGACCGCGATCGGCGACTTCGACGCCCCGACCTTCACGGCGCAGCTGCAGTCGGGCCTCGGCAACTGGACCAGCAGGACGGCGTACGCACGCGTGCCCGAGCCCGCGCTCGACCTGCCGCCCGCGATGTTCCGCATCGAGGTCAAGGACAAGCAGAACGCGGTCGAGGCGGGCAAGCTCGAGTTCCCGTTGCGCGAGTCCGATCGCGAATTCCAGGCGCTGCGCCTGGCCGCCGAGATCTTCGGCGGCGGCGGGGGTGGCAGCGGCCGGTTGTGGGATCGGGTGCGCGAGAAGGAGGGGCTGTCGTACGGCGTCGGTGCGTCGATCGGCGGCGGCCAGTTCGATGCGAAGAGCGACTGGTCGATCTTCGCGATCACCGCACCGCAGAACGCCGATCGCGTGAAGGCCGCGTTCGACGAGGAGACGGCCCGCGCACGTCGCGACGGCTTCACGGCCGACGAGTTGAAGCGTGCGAAGGACGCGATCGTGTCGTCGAACCGTCTCGGACGGGCGCAGGACGCGTCGCTCGTCCGGACGCTCGAGTCGTTCGTCGAGCGCGACAAGACGCCGAATTATTTCGCCGAGCTCGACGCGTTGCGCGCACAGATCACGCTCGACGAAGTGAACGCGGCGTTCCGCAAGTACGTGGTGCCCGAGAAGATGGTGTTCGGCATCGCGGGCGACTTCGCGGCGAGGGGGGCACCGGGGAAGGTGCCGGTCGCGGCGAAGTAGCGCGGATCCCAGCCGTCCTTCGTCCGGGCCCGGTCGCGACCGCGCGACCGGTGGAGCGGGCACGGCACGTGCGAGTGCTGGACGACCGTCGCCCCCGTGCCTCCCATGGAAATCGTCGAACCCCTCCCCCTGCGCGCCGCATCGCCTGCTCGCCCGCTGATCGCGATCGGCGTCGGCGGCTTCGCGATCGGCACCGGCGAGTTCGTCATCATGGGCCTGCTGCCGGAGGTGTCGCGCGACGTCGGCATCTCGATCCCGGTCGCGGGGCACTGGATCGGCGCGTACGCGTTCGGGGTCGTGATCGGAGCACCGGCGCTGGCCGTGCTGACCGCCGCGTGGCCGCGTCGCCTGCTGCTGATCGCATTGATGATGTTCTACGCGGCGGCCAACTTCGCGACCGCGCTGGTGCCGGGCCATCACGCGATCATGGCGATGCGCTTCGCTTCGGGCCTGCCGCACGGCACCTACTTCGGCGTCGCTGCACTGGTCGCCGCGGCGCTGTCGCCACCGGACCGACGTGCTCGCGCGGTGGGGCTCGTCATGCTGGGCCTGACCGGGGCGATCCTCGCCGGCGCGCCGCTCGCCACATGGCTCGGGGAACACTTCGGCTGGCGAGCGGCGTTCGTCTTCGTCGGGCTGATCGCGCTACTGGCGGCCGTCTCGATCCGGTCCGAGGTGCCCGACATCCGAGCCGACGCCGATGCCAGTCCGATGCGTGAGCTCGGTGCACTCGCTCGTCCGCAGGTCTGGCTGACGCTTGCAACGGCGGGCATCGGCTTCGGCGGCCTCTTCTGCGTCTTCAGCTACATCAAGCCGACGTTGATCGAAGTCGCGGGCCTCGACCCGGCCCACATTCCATGGGTGCTGGCGCTGTTCGGTCTGGGTGGCGTCGCCGGCAACGTGTTCGGTGCCAGGCTCGCCGACCGCGCGCTGAACCGGACCATCGGCGGCACGCTGCTCTACTCGGCGCTGTTGCTGGCCGGCTTCAGCACGCTCGCCCAGCACGTGCCGACGGCGTTGCTCGGGGTCTTCCTGCTCGGCACGCTGATCGCGCTAGGGCCGGCGTTGCAGATCCGGCTGATGGACGTCGCAGGCGACGCGCAGACGCTCGCAGCCGCCCTCAACCACTCGGCCTTCAACTTCGCGAACGCATCCGGTGCCTGGCTCGGCGGGCTGGCGATCGCGGCGGGGTGGGGCTGGACGTCGCTGGGATGGGTGGGCGCCTGTCTTGCGACCGGGGGGCTACTCGTCTTCTTCGCGTCGTTGGTTGGGGCGAAGCCGGCCCGCCCATGATCGATTCTCCGGAGCTCGTCAATCCCGCGCCGGTGGGAATCCAGCGAGGTTGTTGCATGACGGTGAACCGATCAACGACACTGGGTTCCCGCCTTCGCGGGAACGACGGGTAGGGAACCGACACCGCGCTCGCGCATCCCTTCCCGCAACCGTTGCACCTGCACCTTCCCCATCGCGTTGCGCGGCACCTGGTCGACGAACACGATGTGTTTCGGATGCTTGAAGCGGGCTAGTCGACCGACGAACGCCGCCTCGATCAGCGACGCGTCGAGCTTGCCGTCACCACGAACGACGAAAGCGGCCGGCACCTCGCCCCACCGGTCGTCGGACACGCCGATGACCGCAACGTCGACGACGCCGTGGATCGACATCAGCACGTCCTCGAGCTCGGCTGCGTAGACGTGCTCGCCGCCGGTGATGATCAGGTCGCGATTGCGGCCGACCACTTCGAGACACCCTTCGTCGTCGAAGCGCCCGAGGTCGCCGGTCGCGAACCAGCCGTCGCGAAAGCCGTGATCGGACGGCTCGCGCCAGTAACCCTGCATCACGTTCGGCGCACGGACCATGATCTCGCCGACCGATCCCGGCACGACATCCGCGCCGCTCGCATCGACGAGGCGAATCGAGTCGGGAAAGCACGGCCAGCCCGCGAAGCCCGGCTTGCGAAGTGCATCGGTCGCCGTCAGCGCGACGGTCATCGGCCCGGTCTCGGTGCTGCCGTAGACCTGGCCTAGCGGTACGTTGCGGGCATGCACCGCATCGATCAACTGGCGCGGCACGACCGACGAACCCGCCATCAGCACGCGCAGGCACGACAGGTTCGCCATCGGCCAACCGGAATGGCGGGTCACCGCACGCAACGTGACCGGGACCATCAGCGTCAACGTCGGTCGCATCGTCGCGATCGCTTCGAACCACGCGTTCGCATCGAAGCGCGAATGCAGGACGACCGATGCGCCCGCCAGCAACGCCGGCAGCGTCTGGATGCAAAGGCCGCCGACGTGGAACAGCGGCAACACCGTCAGCACGCGATCGTCTTCGGTCATCGCGTGCGCGGCGATCGATGCGCGCGCGTTCGCGAGCAGGCCGGCATGCGTGTGCACCGCGGCCTTCGGCGCGCCGGTCGCGCCCGACGTGTAGACCATCAGCACCGGCGTCTCGGCATCGATCCGTTCGTCGCGGCTCGATCGATCCACGTGCGGGCCTTCGTCGAGGTCGTCGATCGAACGCAGCGGCACGATCACCCCCGGTGGACCGTTCGTGGTCTGCAACGAGGCGCCGGCGAGCACCACCGCGCCGAGGTCGTGGTGCCCCGGGTCCGTGACGAGCGTGTGCAACTGCGCATGCGCGACGATGCCGGCGAGTTCCGCTGCCGCGAGTCGCGTGTTGAGCGGCACGAAGATGGCGCCGATGCGGGCGAGCGCGAACAGCAGGACCAGCTCTTCGTGGCGGTTGAGACCGAGATAGGCCACGCGCTGGCCGCGCGACACCGACCATCGATCGCGTAGCGTGCGCGCGGCATCGTCGATCGCGTCCTGCAACTGGCCGCGCGTCCGCGACCCGCCGTCGACATGCAGGGCCGTGCGACCGGGATCGGCAGCGGCGCGTTCGGCGAGGGCGGCAGCGAGCATCGAGCGGCCGGGACTCAGTCCTTCTCGCCCGGCTCGTACAACGCTTCGCGGCCGATGCGATCGAGACACAACTCCGCGGTCCACGGCAGCATCAACGAGCCGCAGCGACTGTCGCGATAGAGACGCTCGAGCGGCAGGTGCTTCATCATCGACTGCCCGCCGCACGTGCGGAGCGCGAGCCGCGCGATGTCGTTCGCGCCTTCCATCACCGTGTAGTGCGCGGCATAGAGCCGCAGGCGCTCGTCCTTCGACGGATCGGGCTTCGCCTCGACGATCGTGCGCCAGAACATCGAGCGCATCGCTTCGAGCTGGATACGCATCTGCGCGACCGCGATCTGCTTCGTCGGGTACTGCCGCCGCTTGACCGGCGGCTCGCCGTCGACTTCGCCGCGCAGATAGCGGACCGTGAAGTCGTAGGCCGCGTTGGCGATGCCGAGATAGGTCGGCGCCAGCGTGAAGAACATGTGCGGCCAGGTCTGCGCCGCCTTGAAGTACAGACCACGGGGCAGGAGCTCCTCGTCGTCGGGCACGAACACGCGGTCGAACGCGATGTTGCGCGACACCGTGCCGCGCATGCCCATCGGGTTCCAGTCGCCGGAGATCGTCAGGCCCGTTGCGTCGGCCGGCACCGCGATGTACAGCGTGTCGCGCATGTCGAGCGGCTTCGCGGCATGGCTCTCGTCGTCCTCGCGCGCTTCGGTGCAGAGGATGCCGTAATAGTTCGCCGCGCCCGACAGGCTCGCCCAGATCTTCCGTCCTTCGATCAGCCAGCCCGACACGCCGTCACGCACTTCCCGCTTCGCGGTCGTGCCGAACGGCGCGCGGCCGGCCGCGGCGGCACTGCCTTCGGAGAACGGCTGCGCGTACAGGCTGCCGCCGTCGACGACGCGCGCGAAGTGGCGGTCGCGACGACGCGTGTGTTCGGCGCGTTGGTCGACCGTCATCGGCAACGCCTCGGCCAGCGCCCCGATCCACAGCGTCGAGCAGCTGTGCATGTTGAACGTCAGCGCGGTCGCGCCGCAGAAGCGGCCGAGCTCGGCGGCCACCATGCAATAGGTCGCGTAGTCGGCGCCTCGGCCGCCCTGCGCTTCGGGGATGCACAGCGCGAGCAGGCCGGCGTCGCGCAGGTCGTCGTAGTTGGCGAACGGAAAGCTCGCGGTGTCGTCCCACTGGTGCGCACGCGGCGCGAACTTCGTTCGGCCGAGTTCGTGCGCGAGCGCGAGCAGCGATTGCTGCTGGCCCGAAAGCGGCGTGGCGCCGACCGCCGGGACGAACGGAAGTCCGTTCATGCGTTCACCGGGAGCGAACGCACGAACGTCAGCAGCGCTTCGTTGAACGCGGCCGGCTGCTCGAACGTCATCAGGTGCCCGCAGCGCTCGAGGCAGACATAGTTCGCGTGCGGGATGCGCTCGGTCATGCCCTGCATCACCGACGGCGGCGCGTTGTGGTCGTCGCTGCCCGCGATCAGCAGCACCGGCATCGCGAGCGAAGCGAGACCTGCCCGACGGTCGAAGCCCATCAACGCGTGCAACGCGAGCCGATAGCTCTGCGGCGGCACGTGCGCCATCACGTCGATCGCTTCGGTTCGCGCGCCGTCGTTCGCGGCCGGCGAGACCATCTGCCCGACGAGTTGCGTCGCGAGATCCTTCATCGAGCGGCCGGCATCGAGCGGTGCCGTCCGCTCGTCGACGAAGCGCCGCTGCCAGTCGCCGTCGGCCTTGCCGAACGCGGCGCTGGTACCGGCGAGGACCAGCGCATCGATGCGCTCGGGTGCCCGAGCCGCGACTTCCTGCGCGACCATCCCGCCCATGCTGTGCCCGACCAGCACGAGACGCTCGGGATCGAGCACGTCGATCAGCTCGATGCACTCCTCGGCGAGCGTCGCGAATTCGTACGGATCGACGATCGCGGAGTGGCCGTAGCCCGGCATGTCCCAGGCCACCGCATGGAAGCCCGCGGCGGCGAGGGCGGGCATCTGGTGCGCGAACGCCTGACGACCACCGCCGATGCCGTGCAGCATCAGCACGGTGGTCTCGCCGCTGCCGAGCTCTTCGAAGTACGGGACCGCCGTGACCGGGGTGAGCATCATGAAGTCATCTCGCTTGTCTTGATTCGACCCTGGTCGACGACGCAGTCGCCGTCGAGCGTGATCGTGCAGTTGCGCATCGGCAGGTCGAAGTGGCCGAGGGTATGACGTCCGGCCACTTCGTTGGCGCCGGTCGAGAACAGGAAGTTGCCGGCAAAGGCGCGCAGCTCGGTGCCGTTGCAGTCGCGCTTGTCGTAGAACGCGAGCGAGTCCCAGCGTGCGTCGCGGTTGAGGCCCCAGCCGACGTGCGAGACGGCGTAGGCGTTGCGGTTGCCGTCGATCTCTTCCCACGACTGCCAGTAGCCGCGCATCAGGTCCGCGTCCACGCCGTGTCCCGCGATGTCGACGATCGTGTCGTCCTCGATCGTCAGTTCGACGCGGTCGCGCAGGTAGCACTTGAACGCGAGGTTGACGTCGCCGGGCGCGAGCACCAGCGTGCCGCTGACACTGTGTGCGGCGGGGAACGCGAGGCACAGGCCGCCGGGCCAGTGCGCCACCTGGCCCGGCCTCGCGCAATAGCCCCACACACCGCCGATGCGGGCGCCCGCGAGCCTGATCGTGAGATCGCTGCCCGCGTCCGATGCGACATGCATCGCGCCGGACCGGCCCGCGGCGGTTCGCAGGCGCTTCATGTCGGCGCGCACGACGGTCTCGAGCGCTTCGTTCGGTACGCAGCGTTCGAGGATCTCGGGATGCTCGTTCGACACCATCAGCAGCCGCGCACCGCTCGCGAGGATGGCGGGCAACTCGGGCGCGTGCAGCAGGCCCTCGACCGTGCAGTCGATCACCAGCGTCGACGTGGCAAGCGCGCCGACGACGGGTGCGAGGCCGCGGAGCGCGTCGGACGCGCCGGTCGAGCGGACCGGGATGCTCGACGTTGCGGCCGGCGTCGGGACCGCGATGCGGAAGACGCACGCTCCGATCTCTTCGGCCGCGAGCGCCGCGAGTTCGACGAGGATGGCGCGCGACTGCGATTCCGACAGGATCGCGACCACCTCGCCGGGGGCGATCGCGCAGCGCCGCAGCACCGCGACGAAGGCCGCGATCCAGCGCGCTTCGATCCGTTCGACGAGCACGGGCATATCCTTTCGCTGGCGGTACAGTTGCACGAACCCGGCCGCGGCCACGAACCGGTCCAGCGACTTGCACGCTGGTACAACGAGCACTATCCTCCAGACGATATTAGATGAATTTTCATACGAATCCAATGAAGCACTCGACGGCGCGCAGTGCCGGCGTCCGGCGGCAGTGAGCCCGACCGACGCGACGCTGGTCGCGCCGTCCGGTGCCAGTGAAGGCGCACGGCAGCCGGACTTCGACACGAGCCACTTCCGCGGTGCGCTCGGGCAGTTCGCCACCGGCGTGACGATCATCACGACGCGCGCGCTCGGCCGGGACGGCAGGCCACGTCTTCTCGGCTTCACGGCCAACTCGTTCAACTCGGTCTCGCTCGAGCCGCCGCTCGTGTTGTGGAGCCTCTCGCTCGCGGCCGCCAGTCTCGCGGTCTTCCTCGACAACTCGCACTACGCGGTCAACGTGCTCGCCTCGGACCAGATCGCGTTGTCGCGCCTGTTCGGGTCGCAGAGCAAGGCGCGGGCGGCCGAGCAGGGATTGATCGCCGATCGCTTCGAAGGAATCGCCTGGCGCGAAGGGTTTCGCGGCGCGCCCATCCTCGAAGGCTGCTGCGCGTGGTTCGAGTGCTTCAACCGCAGCCGCTACGAGGAAGGCGATCACGTGATCTTCGTCGGCGAGGTCGAGCGCTGCGGCTTCGCCGAACGCGAGCCGCTCGTCTTCCAGGGCGGCGACTATCACATGACGCAGCCGCATCCCGATCGCTGATCCCTCCGCGCACACCCGTATCGAACGGACCCCGACATGCCACGTCTTCCTTACGTCACCGATGCCCAGGCCGGCGACACCCCGATCGTCGCCGCGATCCGCCAGCGGCGCGGCGGCGGCCTGCTGAACCTCGACCGCCAGTTGCTGTACAGCCCGCCGTTCGCGCAGGGATGGAACGCGCTGCTCGGTGCGGTGCGAACCGGCCTCTCGGTCGACCCGAAGCTGCGCGAGCTCGCGATGTGCGTGGTCGCGGTGATCAACGGCGCGGACTACGAGTACATCCATCACGCGCCCGAGTTCGTGAAGGCCGGCGGAACGCAGCCGCAGATCGACGCGGTCCGCAAGATGGAGTCGGTGCCGCTGGTCCCGTCGATGTTCGACGCGCTCGAGAACGCGACGATCGCGCTCGCCACGCAGATGTCGCGCATCATCGAGGTCGAGGACACGACGTTCCAGACGCTGCGAACTCATCTCGACGATGCGCAGGTCGTCGAACTGGTCGGCGTGGTCGCGGCCTACAACATGGTGTCGCGCTTCCTCGTGGCGCTCGGGATCGAACCCGAATAGCGCGCGTCGCATGTCGCTGCCCGCGAAGAAGACGCGTCCGCGATCCGGTTCACCCCGACCGTCACGCGCAGGCGAGCGCTGGGTCGTCGACGACTATCTCTCGTACCTGCTCGCACGGGCCAGCCACGTGGTCTCGTCGGCGTTCCATCTCGAGGTGCGGGCGGCCGGCCTGACGGTGCTCGAGTGGCGCGTGCTCGCGACGCTCGCCGATGGACAGCAGTACAACGTGGGCCAGCTCGCATCGATCGCGCTCGCGCAGCAGTCGACCGTCACGAAGCTGCTGGGGCGCCTCGAAGCGGAAGGTCGCGTTGCCCGCAGCGAAGCCGATCACGATCGGCGTCAGTCCATGGTGCGCATCACGCCGGCCGGTCGTGCGGCGCTCGGCACGCTGCTGCAGCGGGCGAAGCGGCACGAGCGGGCGAGTTTC
>CAXTPX010000003.1:0-17282 GCA_964246005.1 uncultured Burkholderiaceae bacterium
CGCGACGTCGGTCCGCGGCGACCAGCGCCTGTGCGATGCGGTCGAGCAGCAGCACGCGATTGGTCAGGCCGGTCAGCGTATCGAGCTCCGCCAGTCGCGTCACTTCCCGCAACGACGAGGCGGCCGCGTCGGCCTCCGCCTGCGCGAGCATCATGCTGACCACGAGCCGCTCGTTGGCTTCGACGAGCGTCGCTGCATACGCCGACGGATCGGCTGCCGGCGTGCCCGTGTTCGCCGCTGCAACGCTTGCCGTCATGCCCCGTCCGTCGCTCGCGTTCAGCATGCAGGCACCCTTTCGCGGCGGGCCACGGTCAGCCTTCAGTCGGCCGCTGGAGGCGGAATCGGCTGCCCGGCAGGCGACTTCCGCGTCGGCCTTCCGCCCAGCAGGCCTTCCTGATCGTCGAGCCGTTCGCCGATGCGGATGCCGTCCGCATCGATGTGGAATTCACGCAATTCGTCGGAGTGTGCGCTCGCCCGCACCTTGACGACCGCCATCACGCGTCGCAGCCGGCTGTCGACCTCGATGTAGCGCTGCACGACGATGGCATCGGTCAGGAACGCGGTGCCGTAGGGGCTGAACCGAAGATCCGTGTAGCGATCCTCGAGTTCGGAGGTCATCAACAGGGTGACGCCGGTGCTGGCGAGCGTCGTGATGAAGCGCGCGAGCGACTCCCGGAAATCTTCCCGGAACGTCGGTGCGAGCGCGAGTTCGAAGCCGGACAACGAATCGATGACGGCGCGCTTCGCGTCGAGTCGACGAATCTCGTTGACGAGCTCGCGCGCGATTTCGTCGATCGACAGGTCGCTCGCCCGGGTGTCGATCAGCCCGACACCGCCGCTGCGGATCAGCTCCGCGACGCGCTGGTTGCGGGACCTGAACGGGTTCTGCTCGAAGGCGACGATGACGCCCTTCTCGCCGTTGCGCACGCCCTCGGCGAGGAACGCGCCCGCGAGAATGCTCTTGCCCGAGCCGGACGGGCCGGCGACCAGCAGCGAATAGCCGGCCGGGACCCCGCCGCCCATCATCTCGTCGAGTCCCGGCGTGCCCATCGCGAGGCGCGTCGCCGAAGGCTGGACGTTCGAAGGGGCATCGGTCGAAGGCGTCATGCGGGCGGGCGCGAAAACGTCGATCCCGCCGTTCGAGATGCGGAACGTATGCAGACCGGGCACCGTCGACGAGCCGCGCATCTTCATGACCTCGAGCTTGCGGACCATCGAATTGCGCTCGACGCTCTGCCGCAACCAGAGGAGACCGTCGGCGACCGTGAACACCGGGTTCACCTCCAGCTCCTGGTAGTACTCGCCGACGAGGAAGGTCGTGGCCTGCCAACTCGCCATGACCACGGCGAGCTGCTGCACGAAGCGTTGCAGGGCGCCGGTGCCACCGGCTTCGGGCGTGCTCGACCGGGCGATCGAACGAAACGAGTCGATGAAGACGAACGCCGGGTCGTGCTCCTTGACGATCTCGATGATGCGCCTCAGCACGAACTCGAGGTTGCCATCGATCGCATCGTCGGACAGGTCGACGAAGCGGATGGCGTCGTCGAGACGCGTGCTGTCGAAGAAGTCGAACTGCTGCTGGTAGCGCAGCATCTTGATCGGTGGTTCGCCGAGCACCGTGAGATACAGCGCGCGACGCTCGGGGGTCGCGAGCGAGAACATCATCTGATGCGCGAGCGTCGTCTTGCCGCAGCCGGGAGAGCCGCCGATCAGGTTGAACGAATATTCGGGCAAGCCGCCACCAAGGACCTCGTCCAGACCGGGTACGCCGGTGGAAAGTCGCCTGATGATCAGTTTCGTGTTCATTCAATGGGTCCGGGGACGGAAGGAACGCTCGCGGAGGCGACCACGATCGGCATCAGCAATCGCGCGGTCAGCGCTGTCCCGATCAGGCTTGCAAGCAGTGCGTGGAACGTGCGCATCAATGCGACGGCGCTCGCGCGCGCATCGCCGGCATCCTGTTGCCCGATCGCGCCCGTCAGCGCCGCGACGTCGAACGACGACGGCATGCCGTCGTGCGGCTCGGACAACCACGGATGCGTCGCGCTCGCGACCCGCAGGCTGCGGTGCATCAGGGCGGCGACTCCCCGCCGACCGAGGATCGGGCTCAGCATGATGTCGATGGTGACGCAGAGCGCGCCGAGCCGGTCGGCTACCTGCGCGGCAGTCGCGTCGCGGCTCAACCCGTCGAGGAGGCCTGAGGCGAGGTCGGGGTGTTCCGGTGTTCCCATGGGGACGCTGGACCTCGTTGCCTGGAAGCAATCGCTCGATAGTACGCCCGCCTCGCAATGTCCCCGATTGCCGTACCTACCGACGGCTCGTCGTCAGCTGCCTGTCACTTGCGTCGCCCGGGCGTTTTCCGCTTCCTGCAGCGCGCGCCACATCACCTTGCCGGTCCCGCTCTTCGGCAACGCGTCGACGAACTCGATCAGGCGCGGGATCTTGTAGGCCGCCATGTGTTCGCGGGCCCACTCGATGATCCCGTCGGCCGTCTCGGGCCCGCGGGCGTCGCCGCGCGCGACGATCAGCGCCTTGACGGTCTCGCCGCGATAGGCGTCGTACGCGCCGATCACGCAGGCCTCCTGCACGACCGGATGCTGGTAGAGCATCGCCTCGACCTCGGCCGGCCACACCTTGAAGCCGGACGCATTGATCATCCGCTTCAGCCGGTCGACCATGAAGAAGTAGCCGTCCTCGTCGATGCGACCGAGGTCGCCGGTGCGAAAGAACGTCTTGCCGTCGAGCTCGATGAACGCGGCCGCCGTCTTGGCCGGATCGTTCCAGTAGCCCTGGAAGACGCCCGGTCCGTTCGTGACGATCTCGCCCGTCGCGCCCTGGGGCTGCTCGACCAGCGTCTCCGGATCGACGATGCGCGAATCGGTATCGCTGATCGGGATGCCGAGGCACTGCTTCTTGGTCCGCGCCGGCGGATTCGAATGCGATGCCGCAATGGTTTCGGAGAGGCCGTAGCCCTCGATGAAGTCGAGGTCCCACAGGTTCTTGATCTTCTGCGCGATCGCCTCGGGCATCGCGGCGCCGCCACCGGACAGGTAGTCGAGACTCGACAGGTCGTAGCGATCGATGTCCGGATTCGCGAACAGGTCGATCATCATCGTCGGGATGCAGGTCCAGTTGGTGACGCGGTAACGCGCGATCGCAGCGGCCGCGATGTTGCGGTCCCAACGCGGCAACACGACGTTGGTTCCGCCCGCGTAGATCAGCGTGTTCATCGCCTGCATGCCGGTCACGTGGAACATCGGCACGACGCCGAGCGACACGGTCTCGGTGCTGGCCCGCGACCACAACGCGCCGAAGAACATCACGTGCATCACCGAGCGATGCGTGTGCACGCAACCCTTCGGCCTGCCGGTGGTGCCCGACGTGTACGGCATCACGCACCAGTCGTCGGGGCCGGCCAGCGCCGACGCCGGCACAGAGCCGCGTTCGACCGCGTCGAACCATCGGGTCACTCCCGTACGGGCTTCGATCGCCATCGGGGCCCGTACGAACTCGGGGACCGCGAGGTCGGTCTCGGTGACCAGCGCGTCGGCGTACGCCCCGACCAGCGCGTGCTCGAGCGTCGCGATGCCGTTCGCTTCGCCGCGCATCAGCGGTTTGAACTGCGGCCAGTTGTCCTGTGCGCACATCAGGACGCGCGCGCCGCTGTCGTCGACATAGTGGCGCAACTCGTCGGTCTTCAGCATCGGATTGACCGGCACGACGAACGCGTCGGCCCGCAGGATCGCGTAGTAGCCGATCACGAACTGCGGGCTGTTCTGGAAGTTCAGCAGCACGCGATCGCCGCGCGCCACGCCGCACGCCTGCTGCAGCCAGCCGGCGATGGCCTCGGCTTGGCGTCGCAGGTCGCGGTAGGTCAGCACCGAGTCGTAGAACACGACCGCGGGCCGATCCGGGTAGCGCGTCGCGGTGACCTCGAGGTTGTACCAGAGGCTGGTCTGCGGCAACTCGAGGTGCCACGGAACGCCGGGAGGCCAGTGACGAAGGTGGGCGCGCTCCGAACGCGCCGCGACCGGCGCGCCGGCATCGACTGCGAAGTCCGACATGAGTCTCCTTGTTCGTGAGGTCGGCCGCGGCTCGTGCGCGGCTACGCCTTCGATCGTGCGCGCGAGCGGTGGACGCGCATCGCGTCGAACTCTACACCGCGGGCGACTCGCTCAACGGGTGCGGGGACCCGCGATGCGACGCGAGCGTCCGATGCGCCAGCAGGCGAGCGCGATCGCGACGCATACCACCTGTCCGATCGCGAGCGACAGCGCCGAGGTCGACAGGAGCGGCGCGAGGACGCCGGCCGCCACCGCCCCGAGCATCGTCTGCACGAACGACTGGCACGACGCCGCGACGCCGCGATGGGTGGGGAAGAGATCGAGCACCATCAAGGTGACGCCGGGCGCGCACAGCGACATGCCCATCGTGTAGAAGAACACCGGCATCACGGACCACGGCACGCCTGCCGGCAGGAACACGTGGTACAGCAGGTTCGCGATCGACGCGCCTCCCATCAACATGAAGCCGATCCGCACCTGCCGGCCGATCTTGATGCGGCCCGCGAGGCGGTTGGCCAGCAGCGCGCCCAAGAAGATGCCCGCGACCGACGGGATGAAGAACCATCCGAACTCGCGCTGCGACAGGTGCAGGTGCTCGATGATGAAGACGGGCGCGGCCGCGACGTAGATGAAGAGGCCGACGAAGTTGAACGCGACCGTCCCGGCGTACGCGTGGAAGCGGAGCGTGCCGAACACCGACTTGTAGCTGTTCCACAGCGACGTCGCATTAAAGGGCTGGCGCTGCGACGGCGGCAACGTCTCCGGCAACAGGCGCCAGGTCGCCCACAGCAACAGCGCCGAGTACACGAACAGCATGAGGAAGATCGTGCGCCAGTCGAACGTCTCGACGACCCAGCCGCCGAGGATCGGCGCGATGGCCGGCGCGATCGCGAAGATCATCGTCACGAGCGACAGCAGCTTCTCGGCGTCCGGGCCGGCGTACAGGTCGCGCACGATCGCGCGGCCGACGACGATGCCGGCGCCGGCCGACAGGCCCTGCAGGATGCGGAACGCCCACAGATACTGGATCGAGTGGGCCGACGCGCAGCCGAACGACGCGACGACGAACACGACCAGCGACACGAGGATCACGATGCGCCGCCCGAGCGCGTCCGACAGCGCGCCGTGCCACAGGATCATCGTCGCGAACGCGAGCAGGTACGCGGTCATCGTCTGCTGGACCTGGATCGCCGATGCGTTGAGCGACTGCTCGATCTCCGGAAACGCCGGCAGATAGGTGTCGATCGAGAACGGTCCGAGCATCGCGAGCGCCGCGAGGATCGACGCGAGCCGGGTGCGGCCGGGCATGGCCAGGACGCGGGCCGGCGCGGGCGGTTCTCGCGCGACGCGCCCGTCGGCCTCGGCTTCCGCGCTGTTCGTCCCGGTGCCGAGGGCCGCCCCGTCGAGCGACGGCGGATCCATGCCGCCGGCGCCGAGCATGCTGCTCGTCGCGTCGGTGTCGCGATCGTCGGGCGAGTCGCGTCGTGAACCCCGATCGAAGCGGGTGGGTGGATCGTTGCGGGGGTCGGGGGGCGACATGATGGGAAGTTCGACGGGTACGACCGAGCGGGGATGCTACCGCCGATCGGTTCGCGCATCATGCGGCCATCTGCAACCCCGACCTGGTGATCGTATGGCGTCTTCCGCAGACCTGCACTCGTTGAAAGCGCTCGCATTCGATGTCTTCGGGACGGTCGTCGACTGGCGCGGCAGCATCGGGCGCGAGATGGACGTCCTGGCTGCCGACCGTGGTCTCGTCGTCGACGGGCATGCGTTCGCCGACGCGTGGCGCGCCGGTTACCAGCCGGCGATGCAGCGCGTCCGCACGGGCGATCTGCCGTGGATGAAGATCGACGCGCTGCATCGCCTGATCCTCGACGGCCTCGTCGAGCGCTTCGGGCTCGGGTCGCTCGACGAAGCCGACCTCGACCATCTCAATCGTGCCTGGCATCGACTCGACCCGTGGGCCGACAGCGTCGAAGGGCTAACGTCGTTGAAGCGCCACTTCGTCGTCAGCCCGCTGTCGAACGGCAACTTCTCGCTGTTGACGAACATGGCCAAGCGTGCCGGCCTGCCGTGGGACTGCATCGTCTCGGCCGAGCTGTTCCATCACCACAAGCCGGATCCCGAGACCTATCTCGGCACGGCGGCATTGCTCGGCATCGCGCCGGACGAACTGATGCTGGTGGCCTGCCATCCGAGCGACCTGCGGGCCGCGCGCGGATGCGGGTTGCGGACCGGCTACGTCGAGCGGCCGCTGGAGAACGGGCCTGACGGCGCGATGGCGTCCTTCGACGCCGGCGAGTTCGACGTGACGGCGAGCGACTTCATCGACCTCGACGCGCAGCTGTCGCGAGGCCGGTCGTGATGGCCGTGCTCGCGGCATCGGGGGTATCCCCCGATGATCGATCGACGGGATGCGTCCTACCATGTCGAAAAACCAGCGCCGCGTCATTCCGCGGTGCGATGACCGAGGAGACACGATGGACCGCATCGACCGCACGAGACGCAACCTGTTGGCCGGCCTCGCCGCCACCCCCGCCCTGGCACTGATCGGCCGCGACGCACGCGCCGCCGAGCCGCTCAAGATCTCGCACCAGTTCCCCGGCAGCGCCGGTGCGGAAGGCGACTTCCGCGATCAGGTGTGCCGCCGCTTCGCCGCCGACATCGAGAAGAAGAGCAACGGTGCGCTGAAGGGTCAGGTCTATCCCGGCTCGTCCCTGATGAAGGTCAACTCGCAGTTCTCGGCGATGCGGAAGGGCGCGCTCGACATGAGCCTGGTGCCGATCTCGTACTCGGGCGGCGAACTCGCCGAGGTCAACATCGGCCTGATGCCGGCGCTCGTGCCGAGCTACGACGTGGCGCGCGCGTGGAAGACGGCCGACGTCGGCCGGCAGTTGCAGAAGATCGTCGACGACAAGGGCGTCGTCATCGTCAGCTGGATCTGGCAGGCAGGCGGCGTCGCGAGTCGCAGCCGTCCGCTCGTCGCCCCCGAGGACGCGAAGGGCATGAAGGTCCGCGGGGGCAGCCGCGAGATGGACATGATGCTGAAGGAAGCCGGCGCGTCGGTGATCTCGTTGCCGTCCAACGAGATCTACGCGGCGATGCAGACCGGCGCGATGGAAGCGGCGATGACGTCGTCGACCAGCTTCATCTCGTTCAAGCTCGAGGAGATCGCGAAGTGCCTGACCACCGGCCGCAACAAGGCGTACTGGTTCATGCTCGAGCCGCTCCTGATGTCGAAGGAGGTCTTCGCGAAGCTGCCGAAGGACCAGCAGGACATCGTGATGGCGACCGGCGCCGAGCTCGAGGTCTTCGGCGAGCAGTCGGCGAAGGCCGACGACAAGCGGGTCGCCGAGGTGTACGCGAAGGCCGGCGCGAAGATCTACGACATCGACGAGCCGACCGTGAAGAAGTGGCAGAGCATCGCACGCGAGACGGCCTGGAAGGACTACGCCGAAAAAAACGACAACTGTGCGAAGTTGATGAAGGCGGCCCAGGCATTGCTGTAGTCATGAGCCGGCCCATCGAGCTGGAGGAGTTCGTCGAACACGGCACCGGTCGCGGCGTCGTCGACCCCGACACGCCGCGCTGGCTGCGACCGATCGCGGCCGCGCTGCTGCAGGTGAACCGTCTGATGGTCGGCGTCGGCATGGTCGCCGCGCTGGCCGCGGCGCTCGTGCTGACGTCGAGCGTCGTCACGCGTTACGTGCTGCACGCGTCGACCGACTGGCAGGACGAGACCGCGGTGTTCTGCCTCGTCGGCGCGACCTTCCTGTGCGCGGCGTACGTGCAGTCGCTGCGAGGACACGTCGGCATCGAGGCACTGGTCTCGATCCTGCCCGCGCGCGTCAACGGCCTGCGCCTCCTCCTGGTCGATGTCGTGTCGCTGCTCTTCTGCCTGTTCTTCGCGTGGAAGGCGTGGGCGCTGTTCCACGAGGCGTGGGTCGACAAGCAGACGACGTCGTCGACCTGGGCGCCGCCGCTGGCGATCCCGTACGGCTTGATGTCGGTCGGCATGACGCTGCTGTGCCTGCAACTCGCGGTCCAGAGCATCGTGGACGTCGCGAAGCTCGGGTCACCCGGGGTCGCAAGATGACGCCGCTCGTCGTCGGCCTGCTGTTCACCGCCGCGACGCTGGTCGTGATGTTCTCCGGCGTGCCGATCGCGTTCGCGCTCGGCGCGGTCGCGACGCTCTTCATGTTCTGGCTGATGCCCGCGTCGTCGCTCGACACCGTCACGCAGAACGTCTACGAGGAGATGTCGTCGATCACGCTGCTGTCGATCCCGCTCTTCATCCTGAAGGGCGCGGCGATCGGCAAGTCGCGAGCCGGGCAGGACCTGTACGCGGCGATGCACGTGTGGATGAACCGCATCCCCGGCGGCCTCGGCATCGCCAACGTGTTCGCGTGCGCGCTGTTCGCGGCGATGGCGGGCTCGAGCCCGGCGACGTGTTCGGCGATCGGCAGCGCGGGCATCCCGGAAATGCGGAAGCGCGGCTACTCGCCCGGTTTCGCGGCCGGCATCATCGCGGCCGGCGGCACGCTCGGCATCCTGTTGCCGCCGTCGGTGACGATGATCCTGTACGCGGTCGCGGCCGAGCAGTCGCTCGCGCGTCTCTTCCTCGCCGGCATCGGGCCGGGCGTACTGCTCGTCGCGCTGTTCGCGACCTATGCGGTATGGCGCTACCGCCACGAGCATGCGGTCGCGTTGAAGGCGTTCGAGGGCAGCGGCACGCAGTCGGCCCTGCTCGCGGACGAGCACTTCACGATGGCCGAGAAGGTCGAAATGCTGCCGCGCGTCGTCCCGTTCGTGCTGCTGCTGGTCGGCGTGATGATCGCGTTGTACGGCGGCTTCGCGACGCCGTCCGAGACGGCCGGCCTCGGCGCCGTGCTGGCGCTGGTGCTGATCGCGATCGCCTACGGCGTGTGGCGTCCTCGCGACCTGAAGCCGATCCTCGCATCGACGCTGAAGGAGTCGACGATGCTGATGCTGATCATCGGCATGTCGCTGCTGTTCTCGTACGTGATGAGCTACCTGCACATCAGCCAGGAAGCGGCCAACTGGATCGTCGGCTTGCAGATGTCGCGCTGGTTCCTGCTCGCGACGATCCTGTCGCTCGTGATCGTGCTCGGCTTCTTCCTGCCGCCGGTCAGCATCATCCTGATGCTGACGCCGATCGTGCTGCCGCCGCTGAAGGCCGCGGGCTTCGACCTGATCTGGTTCGGCGTGCTGATGACGATCGTGATGGAGACCGGGCTGATCCATCCGCCGGTCGGCCTCAACCTCTTCGTGATCAAGAACATCGCGCCGGACATTCCGCTGTCCGACGTGATCCGCGGGGTGCTGCCGTTCGTGGGCCTGATGTTCGTCGCGATCCTGTTGATCTGTCTCGTGCCGGGCATCGCGACCGGACTGCCGGATGCGCTGATGGGTGCGGCGAAGCCGGGCGGCTGATGACGGCCGACGCATGACGACCCGTTCGTGGGACACCCAGCGCCGATCGCGCGAGGCGCGCCTTTCGCGCGCACGTCCGCTCGCCGATGGCCGTCGTGTCGACGCAGCGAAGGTCGGCGCGTTGCTCGAAGCGCTGATCGAGCCCGGCGACCGCGTCTGCCTCGAAGGCAACAACCAGAAGCAGGCCGACTTCCTCGCGAAGGCGCTCGCGGCGCTCGACGCGACGAAGGTCCACGACCTGCACATGCTGCAGTCGGTGATCGCGTTGCCCGA
The DNA here is from genome assembly GCA_964246005.1 of uncultured Burkholderiaceae bacterium. Lineage (GTDB taxonomy): Bacteria > Pseudomonadota > Gammaproteobacteria > Burkholderiales > Burkholderiaceae_D > CAHJXF01. The sequence goes on from CAXTPX010000003.1 coordinate 9,795, forward strand.
GCACCTCGACCTGTTCGAGCGGGGCATCGCGTCGCGGCTCGACTTCTCGTTCTCCGGGCCGCAGGGCGCGCGGATGGCGCGCCTCGTCGGCGAACGCAAGGTCACGATCGGCGCGATCCACACGTACCTCGAGCTGTTCGCGCGCTACTTCATCGACCTCACGCCGCGCGTCGCGCTGATCGCCGCGCAGGCGGCCGATCGCGAGGGCAACCTCTACACCGGCCCGAACACCGAGGACACGCCGGCGATCGTCGAGGCGACCGCGTTCAAGAGCGGCATCGTGGTCGCGCAGGTCAACGAGGTGGTGGATCGTCTGCCGCGCGTCGACATCCCCGCGGACTGGATCGACTTCTACGTCCCGAGCCCGAAGCCGCACTACATCGAGCCGCTGTTCACGCGCGATCCTGCGCTGATCTCCGAGATCCAGGTGCTGATGGCGATGCTCGTCATCAAGGGCATCTACGCGGAGTACGGCGTCCAGCGACTCAATCACGGGATCGGCTTCGACACGGCGGCCATCGAGCTGCTGTTGCCGACCTATGCCGAAGCTCTGGGGTTGAAGGGGAAGATCTGTCGCCACTGGGCGCTCAACCCGCACCCGGCGCTGATCCCCGCGATCGAGGCGGGCTTCGTCGAGTCGGTGCATTCGTTCGGGTCCGAACTCGGGATGGAGAACTACATCGCGGCGCGCTCCGACGTGTTCTTCACCGGCGCCGACGGCTCGATGCGATCGAACCGCGCGTTCTGCCAGGCGGCCGGCCACTACGCATGCGATCTCTTCATCGGCTCGACGCTGCAGGTCGACCTCGCGGGCAACAGCTCGACGGCGACGGTCGATCGCATCACGGGTTTCGGTGGGGCGTCGAACATGGGCGCCGATGCGCGGGGTCGTCGACATGCGAGCCCGGCCTGGCTGAAGGCGGGCGTCGAAGGCCATCACGACGGGTCGATGCCGCGCGGTCGCAAGCTCGTCGTGCAGACGGTCGAGACCTATCGCGAGCACATGGAGCCCGCGTTCGTCGAGACGCTCGACGCGTGGCGACTCGCCGAAACGGCCGGCATGGCGTTGCCACCGGTGATGATCTACGGCGACGACGTGTCGCACGTCGTGACGGAGGAAGGCATCGCCAACCTGCTGCTCTGTCGCGATGCGGCCGAGCGCGAGCAGGCGATCCGCGGGGTCGCGGGGTACACGCCGGTCGGGCTCGGGCGCGACAAGCGGGCAGTGGAGAATCTGCGCGATCGGGGTGTGGTGAAGCGCCCCGAGGACCTCGGCATCGACAAGCGCGAAGCGACGCGCGACCTGCTCGCGGCGCGGTCGATCAAGGACCTGGTGCGGGCGTCGGGCGGTCTCTACGATCCGCCGAAGCGATTTCGCAACTGGTAGAAGCGCATGGCTTCGGCCGCGACGCCTCGGCAACATCCTCGTGCGAAGACGCACGACCCCCTTTCGGCGGGAGCGGCCCTGGGGCCGAGCGACACCATCTTCAGGGACGCGCGCGACCCCGCGTCACGATGCGAGCAGGATCGAGCGCGAACGCCGGGCGCGTTCGTCGGGCCGCCGGCGCGACGCCAGCCAGCCGAGGCCCGCGAACACCAGCGCGACCGTCGATGGTTCGGACACGGTGGCCGGCGGCGGTGGCGTCGTGCCGGCATTGAACGTGGTGAAGACGAGATCGTTTCCCGAACCGCCGGAATAGTTCGCCCTGAACCAGTTGAGCCCGGCGTCGAAGACCGCGCCGTCGGCGAGGTTCGAGAAGCGGCCGGCGATCGCGTCGAGGCCGTCGTTGTCGATCGCGACGAACGAGGTCCCGAAGGCGAGCAGCGTGCTGCCGAGATCGCCGAAGACGAAGGTCGCGCCGTTGCCGATATCGACGCTGCCGTCGACCATCACGCTGTCGGCCGTGCCGGCGTCGCTGTCGAGCTGGAAGTCGAACACGCTGTCTGAACGGAAGGACAGGTCGCCGGTGGTGAGCCGGCCGATGCCGCTGCCGGGGGAGAGCACCGCGTCGGCCGTTCCCAGCCCGTCGCCGACCCGCACCGCCGCTGCGATGGTCCCGTTGCCGGCGAGCGTGCCGTGGTCCACGGTGGTCGCGCTCGTGCCGGACCCGTCGACGACCAGCCTGCCCGCGTCGACGATCGTCGCACCGACGTACGTGTTGGCACCGGTCAGGACGAGCGTGCCGGTCGCGTTGCTGAGGAACGTGGTGTTCTTGATCAGCCCGCCGCTGCCGTCGATGGCGCCGTTGAAGGTCAGGATCGACGTCGGCTGGCCGGTCCGCACGACCAGGCCGCCGCTCTGAAGCGTGATGTCGTTGTCGAGCGCGTTGACGTTGATCGACCCGATCAGGCCGCCGTCCGACGTGACGTGGCCATTCAGGTGCGCGTTGCCGAGCAGCGAGATCGAGCCCGTCCGATAGAGCATCACCTCGCGCGCGTTGACGGTGCCGTTGTCCCCGATCTCGAGCGAGCCGCTGCCGCCCGCCGCGACGAGGCTGCCGCCGACCGCGAGCGTCGGCCCGTTCACGGTCCAGGTCGAACCCGTGCCGCTCACGTTCGCCACGCCCTGCGAGCCCGCACCGAAGCCGAGGTAGGCGTTGCCCGCCGTCGTGACGACGCCGTGGTCGCCGAGGTTGATCTGGCCGAGTCCGCCGTTGCCGATGAACAGCGAACCGCTCGCGATCCACGACGAGAAGAGGCCCGTCACGCTGACCGAGCCGTTCGATCCGGCAGCGGACCCGATGATGCCGTTGGCGCTCCGCATCGTCGCGCCGTTCGTGACCTCGACGACCGCCACCGACTGGTTGCCGACGACGACGTCCCCCGTGTTGAGCCAGCGCGACGCGATGCCGTCGACCGTGACTTTGCCGAACGACGAAGGGCCGTTGCCGAGGCTGGACGTGGCGGTGCTGAGAAGGCCGCCACTCGAGACGTTGATCGTGCCGCTGCCGGAGTGCGGCGTCGTCGCCTGGTCACCGCCGATGGCCAGAAGCCCCGCGTTGAGCCAGGCCGAGTTCACGTCGGTGATGTTCACGACGCCGGTCGGCGTGCCACCGCTGTAGAGCTGATGCCCGATGACGCCGGAGTCGCTGCGGACCACGCCCCCGTTGGCGATGTTCAGTGTCGCGGCCCGGTCGTATCCGAGATCCAAGCTGCCGAACCGGTTGAGCGCCGTGGTGGCGCGCAGGACGGACCCCGACCCGGTGACGGTCGTGGTGCCGTCGTCCAGATGGAAGTCGTGTCCGCTGACCGTGGCCCCCGCGGACACGGTGAAGGTGTTGAAGAAGGCCCCCGAGTCGAGCGTCCAGGCCGAGCCGAGGCCCGACACCGTCGTGACGCCGCCCGCCTGAACCCCATTGCTGTCGACGCGGCCGCCGTTCAGGATCGACAGCGAACTGCCGGCGCTGCCACCGTTCAGGGCGCCGGTCTGGAAGTACGACCCCGGTCCCGTCACCGTGATGTGGCCGTTGGCGAGCTCCGTCGCGAACCCGTACGGCGTCGAGCCCAAGACGCTCACCTGACCGCCGTTCTGGATGTTGACCGTGCTGTTGCCGAGCTCGAAGAGCGACGATACGGCGAGACGGCCGGTACCCAGCACGAACATCGTGCTCGCCCGCGCAGGATCGATGGACGGGCCGCGCATGTCGACGAAGCTGGCGTTCGCGCCCGCGCTGTCAACGACGACGATGCCGCCGGTCGAGATGAACGCGCCCGAATTGAGGTAGTTCGTGAGGCTGCTGCCGTTCGCGGCCGGCACGCCGAGCGTCCAGTTGGTCGGTATGAACCAGCTGCCGATCAAGGTGTTGGTCCACTGGGTGCTCTGCGCCGATGCGGTGCCGGCGTACAGCGCGAGCGACGTGGTCAACCAGGCAAGTGTGTGCTTCGACGCGTGCTTCATGGAGTTCTCCCATATTTGCGATGGCGCGCGTCGGTTGCGCACGGCCGGCTGATGAGAAGAACTGGAACGCGGTCACAAAGCGGCCAACGAGCGCCCCGGGATGCTGGAACAGGCTATGCGGCCCTGCGCTCGTGTCGCGGTCCGTCGACCGGCACAGCGCGGATCCCGATGCGCGTGATGCCCGTTGCCTCGGTGCTCCCATCGGTCGCCCGATCACGCCAGTCGTTCCCCCCAGGCAACACTTCGTCGCGACCAAACCACCACGCACCACCGCGCTGGCACACTGCGACCGTCCTCCCACCCAAGCCGCCCATGCACCTCGACCTGCGCAACCTCTCGAAGACCTATCCCAACGGCGTCCACGCGCTCGACGACGTCTCGCTGACGATCCCGACCGGCATGTTCGGGCTGCTCGGTCCGAACGGCGCCGGCAAGTCGACGCTGATGCGCACGCTCGCGACGCTACAGGAAGCCGACTCCGGCAGCGCCGTGCTGAAGGCGGTCTCGTGGAACGGCAGCGGACCGACGGACATCGACCTGCTGCGCTCGAAGGACGCCGCGCGCGGTGTCCTCGGTTACCTGCCGCAGGACTTCGGCGTCTATCCGAAGGTCAGCGCCGAGGACCTGCTCGACCACTTCGCGCGTCTGAAGGGCCTGGTCGACCGCAAGGCGCGCGACGCCACGGTCGACGCGCTGCTCGAGCGCGTCAACCTGCACGCGGTGAAGAAGCAGAAGCTCGGCGGCTTCTCGGGCGGCATGCGGCAGCGCTTCGGCATCGCCCAGGCGCTGTTGTGCAACCCGAAGCTCGTGATCGTCGACGAGCCGACCGCGGGCCTCGACCCCGAGGAGCGCGTGCGCTTCCACAACCTGCTCGCCGACATCGCGACCGACGTCGTCGTGATCCTGTCGACGCATATCGTCAGCGACGTCGCCGACCTGTGCGGCAGCCTCGCCGTCATCAACGGCGGACGCCTGTTGCTGACCGGCGAGCCGGGCCCGCTGGTCGCGGGCCTGCAGGGCAGCGTGTGGCAGAAGGCGGTCGACAAGTCGGAGGTCGAAGGACTCAAGGCCCGCCTGAAGCTGGTTTCGACGCGCCTGCAGTCGGGCCGCACGATCGTCCGCGCGTACTCGAAGGCGGGTCCGCCCGACGCGGGCTTCGAACCCGTCGAGGCCGATCTCGAGGATGTCTATTTCAGCGCGATCGCCGGCTACGTCAGGGATCTCCCCGCGACGAACGCACGCGCCGCCTGACATGACGACGCGCTCGCCATCGTCTTCCGACAGCCCTCTCCTGGCCATCGCATGGTTCGACTTCGCGCGCCGTCTGCGCGCATTGTCGATGTGGGTCTACCTGCTGCTCTACACCGCCATCACCGCGCTGTGGATGGCCGCGGCCGGCGGCGCGTTCGCGACCGCGTCGGTCAGCTTCGGCGGCGACAAGATCCTGATCAACGGCCCGTACGCGCTCGCGATCGGCGTCGCCGTCCTCGGCTTCACCGGCGTCACGGTGATCGGGTCGATCTGCGGCCGTGCGGTCCAGCAGGACTTCGAGGTCGGCATCCATCACTTCTTCTTCAGCGCACCGATCGGCAAGCGCGACTACTTCTTCGGTCGACTGCTCGGCGCGTACATGACGCTGCTGCTGGTCTTCGCAGGGATCGTGATCGGCGTCTTGATCGGCACGCACTGGCCCGGCGTCGATGCTGCGCGCATCGTGGCGTCGCCCGACTGGCAGAGCTTCGCGCGGCCCTACCTGTTCGTGTTGATCCCCAACCTGCTGTGGCTGGGCGGTTGCTTCTTCGTCCTCGCCGCACTGACGCGTCAGATGGCGCCGGTGTACGTCGCCGGCGTGATCGCGCTGGTCGGCTACCTGTTCGCGGTCAACCTGATCGGCGACATGGACAACAAGACGATCGCCGCGTTGATCGATCCGTCGGGTGCGACAGCGGTCGACGTGCTGACGCGCTACTGGAGCGTCGCGCAGAAGAACACCGATCAGCTTCCGCTGGCCGGCGTGCTGCTGTGGAACCGGGCGATCTGGCTCGCGGTCGGCATCGCCGTCACGCTGTGGGGCTATCGGAGGTTCCGGATGGAAGCTGTCGCGCCGATGGCAAGAGGGAAAGCGGCGAAGGGCGCGGCGGTGGCCGTCACGATCGATCGTCATCCTGCGATGCCGATGCCGATCGCGATCCCCGACCGTCGCGACGGCGCTTACCTGCGCATGCTGCCGGGTCTCGCGCGGCTCTACACCGGCGAGATCGTGCGCAGTCCGCGCTTCCTGACGATCGTGCTCGGCGGCGTGCTGCTCGTGATCGGCAACACGATCACGCTCGGTTCGTTCTACGGCACCAACACCTATCCGCTGACCTACAAGGTGCTCGACGTGGTGTCGGGTCTCTTCGGCGCCTTCGTGCTGATCGTGACCGCGATCTACACCGGCGAGCTGGTCTGGCGCGAACGCGATGCGCGCATGGACGACATCGTCGACAGCATGCCGGCGCCGACCTGGCTCGGCTTCGGCGCGAAGTTCGTGACCGTGCTCGCGCTGCAGCTGATCCTTCTCACCGTCGTGCTGATCTGCAGCATCGCGGTCCAGTTGCTGCACGGCTTCACCCGCATCGAGCCCGGACACTACCTGTTCGAACTGTTCGTGCTGCAGTTCAGCGGCTACCTGCTGACCGCGGTGCTCGCGTTCGTCGTTCACACGCTGGTCAACAACAAGTACCTCGGGCACTTCGCCGTCGGTGCCATCTTCCTGATCGTCTTCCGGCTGCCCGACTTCGGCTTCGAGGACCGGCTCTACCTGTATGCGAGCCGGCCCGATGTCGTCTATTCCGACATGAACGGCTACGGCCACTTCCTGCCGGCGGTGCTCTGGTTCCGGGTCTACTGGATCGCGTTCGCGACGCTGGCGATGGTGCTGGCGTACGCGCTGTGGGTGCGCGGTCGCGAGAGCGGATGGCGCGGTCGCCTGCACATCGCCGGCGCGCGCCTGAAGCCGGTCGCCTTCGGCGTGATCGGGACGGCCGGCCTGGTGTGGGTCGCGTCCGGCGCCTGGATCTACTACAACACCCACGTGATCAATCCGTTCATCACACGCCACGATGCGGAGGCGCAGCGGGCCGATTACGAGAAGCGTTTCAAGGTGCTCGCCGGCGCGCCGCAGCCGCGCATCACGGCCGTCGACCTGCAGGTCGATCTCTATCCCGACGAGCACCGCGCACGCCTGAAGGGCACGCTGACGCTCGTCAACAAGACCGACCAGCCGATCCGCGACGTGTACGTGCTCTATCCGTTTCGCGCGACCGTCCGGACGATGGCGTTCGCGATGCCGGCGAAGCTGGTCGACGAGGCGCCGCTGCAGTACTGGCATCACTACCGTCTCGACGACGCGCTCGCGGTGGGTGCTGCGACCGCGTTCGACTTCGATCTCGAATACGGGGCGAACGGCTTTCGCAACAACGGCGCCGATCCGGTCGTGATCGACAACGGCAGCTTCCTCAACGCCGGGCTGACGCCCGACACGACGTTGATCCCGAGCTTCGGCTACAGCGAGTCGGCCGAACTCGAGTCGGATCGCGATCGCCGCA
>CAXTPX010000004.1:0-17010 GCA_964246005.1 uncultured Burkholderiaceae bacterium
CGCGTCAGCCTCGCTGATCGGCAATTCCTCCATTCGAACGACAACGCCACCCGCGTCGTAGCGAACGAAATAGCGCCCGTCACGGTGGATGAACTCGGCGCCGTAATCGGCGAAAATGATTTCTTCCACGGTGCCTCACGGAAAGCTGGATTAACGGTGTACGTGCCGGCGGGCGCCGGATCGATGGGCGCTTCGGCAAGACCGCCGCTGGTGTACCCGCCCGGTAGCCAGTGGCCTTGCGCCTAGTTCGTCCACCCTTTCTGTGGTCGCGTCAACGAACGCTTCACTGATCAGCTTCCACGAGTCCCAATCTTCTTTCAATTCGCAGTCAGCGTTTTCTTGAGATCGCTTACCGCCCCGGGTGTGATCACCAATTCCGTTTCGTAGCCGGGATTCACGATGAAGCTGTGCAGCGGCGAGACAAATCAGCAAGGATTCGATGGTCATTGCGTCTCGTTGTGCTTCGACAATGACGATTTCCAAATCATTGGCAGGTTGAAAGGGGAGCAACTTCACGTGTGCCATCACATTGCTCGGTCCGTGATAAGCGATTGCTTCACGCCACGGATACCCCTCCATTGCCCTCGATGTGGACAACGAATTGCGCCTTGGTCATCGTCATCGCGTTCCGGCTTCCGGGATCGAGGATCAACCGATCGTCGTCTTTGAGCATCGATAGCAGCAACCCGCCGGCGATGACGAGACCGTCGCGCTCGAACGGCGTACCCGTCGCCTGCTGCTTGAACGAGGCCTCGTCCGAGAAGATCGGAATGGTCGACCGGCCCTCGATGATGAAGTCCTGCAACGTCAGCTTCGAGGCCGAGGGATCGTCCCATCTGCCGATGACGACGAAGCTCGCTTGGTTCGAGTGCATGATGGGCCTTCAACGCCGCGTCGTGGGATCGGCTCGCAAGGTCGCGAGCAAATGGTCGAGCGCATCGCTTTCCGTCGCAAAGCGGCGCAAGCCGGTCTCCTGCCCACGTTCGCCGTAGAAGACGACCCATGCGCCGTCGACCTGGGTTAGGACATGGCACTCGTTGCGGTCACCACGTCCGTCGACGTCGTACGCGTCCGGACGGATGCCTTCGGCCTGGGCGACTCGCACGAATTCGTCGACGGTCACGGGCCCACCCTGCGCAGACTGCCGTTGGCAATGGCGTCCTTGACGGAGGTCGGTAGTTCGTACTGAATGCCGCCACCCGGCTCGCCGAACCAGGGGGCCGCCGGACCGGCTTCGGCGTCGATCGGCTTGACGACTTCGTAGATGTTGTACGGCTTGTCGATGGTGCCCGGTGCGAGGCTGCGTGCAGGGATCGGCGTTCCTTCCGGCGCGACGAACGTGCCGGCGTCGTAGCCATACCGATCGACCCGCATCCCCGGGGTCAGCGTCTCGGTCGTCGGCGTTCCGGCGAAGCCGCGATTCGGCGGCCAGACGATCGCGGGCGGTGCGTCCTTCAACTTCGGATTCTCGACCAGTGCCGCCCAGTTGCGCTCCACCCAGCTCGCGAACGACCCCCCGAGCCGGCTCTTGCGCAACCCGGCAACCAGCTCCGGCACGCGGCTCGCCGCCGCAGCAGTACCCTTTGCCAGCAGGAACGCGACCACCCCCTGCAGCACCCCCCGAAACACCAGCGCGACGGCCGTCGCCAGTTCGTGCGACGCGGTCACCACGCTGACCTCGCGCATCGCGGGCGACTGGTCGACGCTGTGCCATGCCCGGCCGACCGCGGTGGCCGCGAGCCTGGTCCCGGCCAGCAGGCTCTTGCCGATGTAGACGACGAGGAACGCGAGCCCGAGCCACTCGAGGAGCGCGGTGCCGGCCTCGAGGCCGACGGTTGCGCCCGCAGCCGCCCCGGGAATCGCGCCGACGCCGCCTGCGAGCGCGCCGAGTGCGGCGCCGGCTGCGGCACCGATCGTCGTCGACAGCGCCAGTACGGCGACCATGATCAGCAGCGACGGCAGGATGCCGGCGAGGACGTCGTGGAGTTCCATCCCGGTCGCATCGATCAGCGCCCGCGCCAGATAGCGGTGCGCGCCGGTGATGGCCTGGTAGACCGCCATGACCCGATGCGGAAAGACGCCGAGGATCGCGTCGTACCACGCGCCCTGGTGGGCCGGGGCGTCGACGTGGGCCTGCGCGTGAGGCGAGGCGGTGCCGCACAACGAGCCCGGCACGCGCGAGTTGCCGAAGCCGCAGCCCGCTGCCGGCGCATTCGGATGGAGCAGCCTCGCCGGATCGGCGCCGGCAGCGAAAGACGGCGGCAGGGAAGCCAAGGCGGGCGGTCGAATCGATCAGAGGCAGTCGGGAAACCGGAATCGAGTCTAGCAGCGGGCTGAGCAGCCCGATGGGTGACTTTCGTCGCTTTACCGCGTCGGGTGAAGCGGCAACAGTGCCGACGGCCTCCCGTCAAAGTCCTGCATGCCGCCTTCGATCGTCCTCTCGTCGCCGCTTCCCCCGACCGATCTCCTGTTCGAGTCGATGACCGCATCGGTCGGCCTGAGCGCATTGGGCGAGATCCAGCTCAACCTGCTGAGCGAGAAGCCGGACCTGAAGCCCGAGGACCTGCTCGGCAAGCCGGTCACCGTCCAGATCCAGTTGCGCGACGCGACCCAGCGTTTCATCAACGGCTACGTCACGCGCTTCGGCATCGGCGCGCACCGCGGTCGCTACTTCGCGTACCAGGCGACGGTCCATCCGTGGCTGTGGTTCCTCACGCGCACGTCCGACTGCCGCATCTTCCAGAACGAGACCGTCCCCGACATCGTCAAGGAGATCTTCCAGGACCACGACGTCGCGAGCTTCGAGTTCAAGCTCTTCCGCAGCTATCGCAAGTGGGTCTATTGCGTGCAGTACCGCGAGAGCGACTTCAACTTCGTCACGCGCCTCCTCGAGCACGAAGGCATCTACTGGTACTTCGAGCACACCGACGGGCATCACAAGCTGATCCTGGTCGACTCGGCGAGCGCGCACGATGCCGCGCCGGGTTACGAGAGCCTGCCTTACATCGAGACCGGTGCGACGACCTCGCCCGACACCGAGTGCATCTCCGACTGGACCTTCTCGCGTGAGGTGCGCACCGGCAAGGTCGCGCTGACGAGCTACGACTTCGAGCGCCCGTCGACCGACCTCAAGGTCAAGGCGGAGAAGGACCGCGGGGTGCCGCAGTCGGCCCACGAGATCTTCGACTTCCAGGGCGACTACGCGCAGTCCGGCGACGGCTCGCAATGGGCCGAGGACCGCATGGACGAGCTGCAGACGCCGTTCGAGCTGCTGCGTGGCTCGTCCAACGCGCACGGCATCGAGGTCGGTCGTCTCTTGTCGATGACGCGGCATCCGCGGACCGACCAGAACGCGACCTACCTGATCACGAGCGCGCTGATGCACGCGTCGGTCGACTCGTACGACACGCACGGGGCGCCGGGTGCGTTCCGCTGCGCGTTCGCGGCGATCCCGTCGGCGCAGCAGTTCCGGCCGCCGCGCATGACGCCGCGGCCCTTCGTGCAGGGCCCGCAGACGGCCGTGGTCGTTGGCCCGGCCGGCGAGGAGCTCTTCACCGACCAGTACGGCCGCGTCAAGGTGCAGTTCTTCTGGGACCGCAAGGGCCAGAAGAACGAGAAGAGCTCGTGCTGGGTGCGCGTGTCGCATCCATGGGCCGGCAAGAACTTCGGCATGGTCCACGTGCCGCGCATCGGGCAGGAGGTCGTGATCCACTTCCTCGAGGGCGACCCCGACCAGCCGTTGATCACGGGCCGCGTCTACAACGCCGAGCAGATGCCGCCGTGGGACCTGCCGGCCAACGCCACGCAATCCGGCATCCTGACGCGCTCGAGCAAGGGCGGCGCGTACGGCAACGCGAACGCGATCCGCTTCGAGGACAAGAAGGGGTCCGAGCAGCTGTGGATGCATGCCGAGAAGGACCAGCTGAACGAGGTCGAGCACGACGAGGTGAGTACCGTCGGGCACGATCGGACGGAGACGGTCGGGCATGACGAAAAGGTGGACATCGGCAGCAACCGCGTGGTCACCATCGGCGCCAACAAGGCGGAAACGATCGCGATCGCGAAGGCCGAGACCATCGGTGCGGCCAAGACGTTGACGATCGGCGCGGCCTACACGGTGACGGTGGGCGCCGCGATGAACACGGCGGTGGGGCTCGCGAGCTTCGAGGAAGTCGGCTTGACCAAGCAGGTCATCGTCGGCAAGACGCTGCGCGTGCAGGCGGGCGATTCCATCGAATTCGTCTGTGGCAAGAGCGTGTTGATCCTCAAGAAGGACGGCACGATCAACCTGAACGGCAAGGATATCGACATCACCGGCTCGAGCCACATCCAGCTCGGCGCCGAGCGGATCGACATCAACTGAGCAGCGTTCACGATGACTGCTCAACTCGACGCGGTATTCGATTCGCCGTTGCCCTCGGCGCCGCTGGCGGAATTCCGCAATCACACGCCGTTCGCCACGCACTACTTCCAGACGGTCGATCCGGCCGACGATGTCTTCCACGTGGTCGTGGTCCGGGTCACGTACACCTTGCGCAGGGTCGGACCCGACGGGGCACCGTCGTTCGCCGACGAGCAGACGCCGATTGCCGCGAGCGACGCGTACTACGGCGAGGTCAATCGCAGCGGCGTGAAGTGGGAAAGCGACCTCGCACCGTTCAAGCCGCGCTGCGACGTGGTGCTCCTCAACGCCGTCGCGCATGCGCCCGATGGAAAGCCCGTCGAGCGGTGGCCGGTCGGGCTGGCGATCGGTGACTGGCAGAAGGAGATCGTGGTTACCGGGCCGCGCCAGTTCGAGCGCAAGGGCAGCGACTACCAACTGTCCGATCCGGCGCCCGCGACGCGTGTCCCGCTGAACTACGAACTGGCCTGCGGTGGAGAGAACCGCTATCCCGATCCACCCCCCGATGGCGAACGTCCCGAACTCTGGTTCGTCGATGAACGCAATCCCGTCGGCAACGGCTTCCGCAACGCCGATTGGCTCGCCCGTGCCGAGCCCGAGACGCTACCGGCGCCGCAGCTAGAAGAACCCGGGCAGCCTTACGACGGCGCAGCCGACTATCCGGTCAAGGGCTTCGGCATCGTCGGCCGCCCCTGGTTGCCGCGTCGCGAACTGGCAGGCACCTACGACGCCGCCTGGAAGGAGTCCCGTTGGCCGCGGCTTCCGCTCGATCACGACTACGGCTACTGGAATGGTGCGCCCGCCGATCAGCAGATCGCTTACCCGCAGGGTGGCGAGAAGGTCGTGCTGCGGCACCTGCACGCCCGCCCCCGCGTCGAGTTCAACCTCCCCGCGCAGCGGCTCTACAGTCTGGTGCGTCTCGAAGCGGGCCCGATGCTGACGCGGCCGTTGCACCTGGACACGCTGATCCTCGACCTGGAAGCGTTCCAGCTGATCGCCGTGCATCGCACCGTGGTGGCGGCCTCCGCCGGTGTGCGCGTGATCGAGGCGCGACTGCGCGAGGCGGTCGCGGCATGAAGCGCGACGGTCGGGGCTGAGCGATGGCACTCGAGGCAGCCACCTTCCGGGACGGGCAGTTCGTCATCACGAGTCTCGCACCCGACGTGTGCCTGACGCCGGTGGGCGGCAGCATCGTGCCGATCCCGTATCCGATCACGCACGCGATGGACGCGTCGAAGCAGTGCTCGAAGAACGTCTACATCAACGACGAGCCGGCGTTCCTGCACAACGAGAGTTACGTGGACGCGGTGCACGGCGACGAGCCGGGCACCAAGGGCGGCGTGGTGACGGGCGTGCAGGGCAAGGTCTCGCACTCGTTGATGAAAAGCCCGAGCGTCAGGATCAACGGCAAGCCGATGGTGCGCACGGGCGATCAGGTCTGGATGAACCAGCCGCCGCCCTGAGCCAGCATGCCGCAAGGACGAACCCGGCCGCTGCCGCCGGCCCAGGCGAGCACCTCGAGCCCGCGATCGAACGGCCAGCCCAGTCCGGGCACGGTCGGCAACACGACCGGCATCATCACGCCGAAGCCGAGTCCGAACGGGGCGATCGAGAACGGTCAGCCGACCAGGCTGACGGACCCGCCGGTCGCGCCGGAGACGCCGAAGGAAGCGAGCTTCTGGAGCAAGGCGGGGCCGTGGGTGCACGGGGCGCTCGGCGTGGCGAGCTTCGTGCCGGGGCTATCGGTGGTGACCGGCGGGGCGGACGCGGCGATCTACACGGCCGAGGGGAATTACGTCGAGGCCGGGCTGTCGGCGGCGAGCATGATCCCGGGTGGCAAGGTCGTCACGACGGCCGGCAAGCTGGTGCGCGGCGCAAGCAAGTTGGTCACGGGGGCGCACGAGGCCGAGGAGGTCGTTCAGGCGGCGCGGCTCGCAAAGGCGGCCAAGGAGCTGCGGGAGGCCGAGGAGGCGACCAAGCTTGCCAAGGCAGAGAGGGAAGCCAAGGAAGCGAAGGAGGCCGAATCTAGCGGAAAGGGCGGTGGGTATTCAAAAGGAAAAGGTCCTTGTGACCATCTACGCCAAGGAGAAGGCAGCGGGCCTTATCGAGGTGGAGCACATGGTGAAACGAGTAAGCCGAGGAATGATCAGAAAGACTCGCACCACATGCCGGCTAAGAAGGTAAGTCCTCTGAGCGAAGATCAGGGCCCTGCTATACAAATGGACCCGAGCGATCATCGGAAGACTAGCAGTAATAATTCCATGCCCGGCGCCGCGGAGTATCGCAGGCAAATCGAAGCGCTTCTAAAAAATGGCAAGTGGCGAGACGCGATGCTGCAGGAGATACAAGACATCCGTCGCATACAAGACCTTATCAAAAGTCCCGGGAAATATAACGAGGCCATGCTTGAAATGCTAAAATATTTTAAGTGTCTTGAGAAGCATGGCCTTTTACCATAAACACTGGGAGGTATCAAGTTTTGGAAAGTTATCGCATCTATCCTTATGTAGGTATCGGTGATCTAAAGTTTGGTATGAATCGGACGGAAGTTGCTGGTGTCGTTGGCAAGCCGGAGGTCGAAGCCGTCAACAAATACTCCGGCGTTAGTATCGAGTACAGATTAGATAGTGCTTTGCAAACCGCTTACGATACGTCAACAGGTCTGCTGGTGTTAGTGTCTGTTTATGCGCCAATTGCTGGCGTTTCATTGCTGCAGCGTTATCTAGATTGGGATAAAAGCGCAAATTGGTATGAGATGTTGAGAAAGACTGATCCGTCGGCACGGCAGACTGTAGGCATTTCGATATTCTTCCAACATGGAATTTCGACAGCCGGATTAGAAGGCGTCGAGAGAAGTGAAAAATCGGTAACGGTTTTTGCATCTGGTCAATGGCTGGAGGACGATCCCGAGTTAGCACGACTAGACTAGAATCCGTAGGAAGACATTGACAGACGATCCAACGGACACGTGACTGTCTTGTAAACTTCGTTTATCTGCTTTTATTAAGCAAATGGCCTAACAGCTTGAGCAGCTACCGAGATGACGACTAGATTGCGCAGGCGCTTAATATTTTGATCGAGCGAGCAGCGACAAAGGTTTTAATGTTCTAGGTTGCTGGACGCTTCCTTACGCTTTCCTTCTTGTTCGATACTAACTGAAAGCATTAATCGGCTTATTACGAGTCTCGCACCCGACGTGTGCCTGACGCCGGTGGGCGGCAGCATCGTGCCGATCCCGTATCCGATCACGCACGCGATGGACGCGTCGAAGCAGTGCTCGAAGAACGTCTACATCAACGACGAGCCGGCGTTCCTGCACAACGAGAGTTACGTGGACGCGGTGCACGGCGACGAGCCGGGCACCAAGGGCGGCGTGGTGACGGGCGTGCAGGGCAAGGTCTCGCACTCGTTGATGAAAAGCCCGAGCGTCAGGATCAACGGCAAGCCGATGGTGCGCACGGGCGATCAGGTCTGGATGAACCAGCCGCCGCCCTGAGCCAGCATGCCGCAAGGACGAACCCGGCCGCTGCCGCCGGCCCAGGCGAGCACCTCGAGCCCGCGATCGAACGGCCAGCCCAGTCCGGGCACGGTCGGCAACACGACCGGCATCATCACGCCGAAGCCGAGTCCGAACGGGGCGATCGAGAACGGTCAGCCGACCAGGCTGACGGACCCGCCGGTCGCGCCGGAGACGCCGAAGGAAGCGAGCTTCTGGAGCAAGGCGGGGCCGTGGGTGCACGGGGCGCTCGGCGTGGCGAGCTTCGTGCCGGGGCTATCGGTGGTGACCGGCGGGGCGGACGCGGCGATCTACACGGCCGAGGGGAATTACGTCGAGGCCGGGCTGTCGGCGGCGAGCATGATCCCGGGTGGCAAGGTCGTCACGACGGCCGGCAAGCTGGTGCGCGGCGCAAGCAAGTTGGTCACGGGGGCACCGTCGGCGGCCAGATCAAGCCGACCGGCGCGTCGCGCACGGTGCGCGTCGAAGGCAAGCCGCTGGTGCGCGACGGCGATCCGTGCACGCTGAACGGCGGCAATTGTCCGGGCGCGTACGTCGCGGGCGGCGGCCCCGGCGGCAAGGTCCAGGCGGCTCGGCCCACACCCGACCCCGACCCGCCGGCGAAGCTGAAGCCGGCCGAGCAAAAGCCTGGTACCAGAAGGTCGGCGACTGGGTCGGCGAGCAGGCGCACAACGCCGGTCAGGCGGTGGCGCATCCGGTCGAAGGGCTGAAGGGCGCGGCCAAGGGCATCGGCCACATCCCGGGCGACGTGTGGAACCTGCTCGCGATGGGCGCGACGGCGCAGGCCGGCGGCGAGATGATGAACTCGGCGGCGATGCAGTCGGCCTTCGGCGGCGGCAGCGCGGCCGATGCCGAAGCGTCGATGCAGCTCGGCCAGCAGATGGCGACGACGCCGGGCGCGTTCGCGCCGACGGTGCCGCAGGCGTTCACGATGAGCAACGCGGCGCAGGAAGGCGGCGACCTGATCGCGACGCTGATCCCGACCCCGAAGGGACTGGTCGAGGGCGTCGGCAAGCTCGGCGCGAAGATGGCCGGCAAGGAAGTGGCGAAGCTGTCGGAGAAGGAGGCAGCGAAGCTCGCAGCGAAGGAAGCCGAGAAGGCGGCGGCGAAGATGGCCGAGGAGGACGCGGCGCGGGCTGCGGAAAAGAAGGCAGGGGACGCGCCGGAGGGTCCGGGGGACGGGGCGAAGGTCAAGCCGAAGCGCGTCTCCCTTCGCGAAAAGTATCTTGGTCGCACACCGGGTAAGAACAGCAGGGCCGGTAAGAAAGTGCAGGCCCGTATGGAGAAGGACGGCACGCTCAGAACCGATCCGGAGCGCAGGCACCTGAAGTGCGAAGCTGGATGCTCGATTCGAATAATTACACGCTCGATTATTATTCGTTGAACCGCTCTGCAGGTGCGCGCTTGGGTCAGACTTATTTACCTCCTCTCAAATAGCTGAGCGAATCGAGATATGGCAGAAAAACTCCCGGACGATCTGGAGAAACAACTGATCGAGTTCGGTGGACGTGGACGCGAATCCGTTGCAAGCGGCGATCTGGCCGGTGCCGAGCGCGAGTTCCTGAACGGCTGGAACGTGCTTCCCGAACCCAAGGCCAGGTGGGACCGCACGCCTTCGCTGACACACGCGATGGTTCTCTTCTATCGCAATAGTGGCCAGTTCAGCAAAGCGGATCAGTGGTTGGCCCGTGCGAGAGCGTTGTACGACGACTCGTCGGCCGGCGTCACCACCGTGGATTTCCTCGAAGCGTCGGTTCGCTTCGAAGAAGGACGATTGGACGAAGCCTATGCGTTGTTCGACAAGCTCTATCAGGGGTACAAGGAACGGCCTTTTCAGGGCGATAAAGCCGAGTATCTCAAGTTCTACAAAGAACGAGCAGCGGCCACGAAAAGCGCGCGAAAGTAACAGCGATGGAAATGGACGATTCCGTCTACGCGCGGCTTACCCACCTGACCGAGTTGGGCAACGAGCGCTATGACGCCGAAGCCTATGCGTCAGCGATCGTGATATGGCAACAAGCAATTGAATTGCTGCCCGAACCGAAGTCAAAGTGGGAAGCTGCACTCTGGCTCCACGCTTCGATCGCGGATGCGCAATTCTTGCAAGGCAATTTCGAAGGGGCGCGGTCGTCGAGCTTCGATGCCTTGAATTGCCCCGACAGCCTCGACAACCCCCTGGTATTGCTTCGGCTCGGACAGGCAAGTTTCGAGCTTGGGATGCAGACCGATGCGTTGGAGTATTTGACCAGGGCGTACATGCTCGAAGGCGCGGAGCTTTTCGAGGCAGAAATGCCGGCATACCTGCAATTATTGAAAGAACACGGCGTCGCCTGATCCCTGTAGCGTGCCCGAAACGCAGTCGCAATTCGAGTGCTCAATGAGGAGCGTTCCCGTGGCCGACAGGCTCGGAATTAGCAACAGTGGAGCTCGATGACAAGTTGCTGCCGCACCCGAAATCGCATCGAGAAGCTGCGCGTTCAATGCGAGCATGGATCGCCAACATTCGCGATCGAATCGGCAACGAGCGCTCCGCTTGGTCCGCGTAACCGAATCAGACGTTGGAAGCTGCGCCGTCGGATGCGTGGAAGCCATGGTCATCCTTCGGCCATGCGATAGCCTCACGACGGCAGATGACTTTAGGTCATTGTGACCCTGCAGGCAGTCGAAGAGACTGCGCGGACGAGTGGCTGGCGGCGAGAGCGCTGGCCCGAACGATCGGGCGTGCGGCGCGTCCGGCGCGAACAGTCCAGCAATGTCTCCAGTCGACCTCCCCAACGCCAAGCGCGCTGACGACGGCCACATCACGGTCGAGGACCAGCCTTCGACGGAACTCGAGACGATCGTGGTCCGTGCCGGGACGACTGCGGCGGAAGACGATGACCTGACCCGCATCGTTCCGCGGGAAGACGAGACCCGCGTCATCCCCGGGCCAACAGCCGATGGACAGGCGCCGAACCGGGTCGATGCGGCGCCGCCCGTCGGCGCGACCAACTCGTTCGCGACACTGGCGCCGATGCGGGCTGCCGCCGGCGACTCGCCAGCGGATCCTGATCGCGACCCGTCGACGAAGCAGGTCGGTCGCTATCTCGTCCTCGAGCGCCTCGGCCGTGGCGGCATGGCCACCGTGTTCCGGGCGCGCGATCCGGGCATCGGTCGCGACGTGGCCCTCAAGTTCCTGCACGCGTCGCTCTGCGAGGACGACGAGTACCGCGGCCGTTTCCTGCGCGAGGCGCGTGCGGCGGGCGGCCTGTCGCATCCGAACATCGTCACCGTCCACGACGTCGGCGAGATCGACGGCCGGCCCTACATGGCGATGGAGCTGCTGAGCGGCAAGCCGCTCGGCGACCTGCTCGTCACCGGCAAGCAGTTGCCGATCCGCGACGTCGTCATCATGGGCATGCAACTCGCCCGCGCGCTCGACTACTCGCACTCGCGCGGCATCGTCCATCGCGACATCAAGCCCGGCAACATCGCGCTCCTCGAAGGCACCAACACCATCAAGGTGATGGACTTCGGCATCGCCCACATGGACGGCGGCGGAGTGGCTGAACAGCACACGCGCGTCGGCGACGTCCTCGGAACACCGCAGTACATGTCGCCCGAGCAGACCCGCGGCGACAAGCTCGACGGCCGCTCCGACCTGTTCTCGGCCGGCATCGTGCTGTACCAGATGATCGCCGGCCAGCGGCCGTTCCAGGGCGGCAGCGTGGTCGCGACCGCGCTGAAGATCGCGCAGGAGCAGCCGCCCGGACTCGACAAGCTGCGGCCGGAAGTGCCGGCGTCGCTCCGGCGCGTCGTGGAACGCTGCCTCGCGAAATCGCCCGACCAGCGCTTCCAGACCGGGCGCGAGTTGTCGGAGGCGCTCGGCCGCGTCCTCGTGCAGATCGACGAAGCGGTTCGGCAGAAGGAGCGGCCGCGCATCGTGCCGTTGCGCGTGAAGTGGGCCGGCACGATGGCCCTGATCGTCGCGCTCGTGATGGCCCTGGTCGCGAGCGTCATCACGCAGCGCCAGTACGCGGCGATGATGGGGCAGGTCAGCGACAACGGCGCCGCGCTCGCGCGCTTCATCGCGGCCCAGAACGCGGAAGCCGCGCTGTCGGGCGAACAGTGGCCGGTGGTCGATGCCAACGTGCATCGCATCATGGACACTGGCGACTTCCAGAGCATCACGATCGTCGATCGTCAGGGCGTCGTGAGAGCGGCGAGCGATGCGGAACTCGTCGACCATCCGTTCTCGACGCCGTCGACCGAGACGTTGAAGAACGTCGGCGATGTCGTCTCCACCCGCTACCAGGTCGACGGCGAGCCGGTGCTCGGCTTCGAGGCGCCGATCGTGTACGCCAACGACCGCTTCGGGCGCGTGCTGGTGGGGCTGAAGGAGGCGCCGCTGCTGCGCGTCGTGCATCTGTCGATCCTCCTGATGGCAGTCCTGGTGCTCGTGACCGTCGCCGCGGTCGCGATCGCGATGTACTTCGTCGCCGACTGGTTCTCGCGCCCCATCAAGGTGGTGCGCGATGCGATGGACGAGGTCGCGCACGGCCATCTCGATTGCCGCATCGGCGAAGTGCGCAACGACGAGTTCGGTCAGCTCTACGGCGCGTTCGACCGGATGGCGCAGGCCGTGCAGGACGCGCGATCGGGGGTGTCGGTCGCGATGACGACGCTGTCGAAGGCCATGCCCGCCCCGACGGCACCGGAGCCGCATGCCCCGGTCGGTGCCGCGCCACCTTCGCCCGCGGCGCCTGCCTGATCGCCATGGCGCATCGCTCGATGACACGCGAGTCGACTGCAGCAGCCGGAGGCGCTTCGTTGCGCTGCGTGCTGGCCTCGAGCGCCCTCGTCGCCCTGCTCGCCGGCTGCGCCTCGCCGACCGCGACGTCGCCGGCCGTGAAGGATGCCGCGAGTCCCGGCAGGGTCCTCGGCCGAAGCGATCGCTTCGTGCTCTACGAACCCGGTGACGACGACACGCTGGCGTCGATCGCGGTCCGGTTCCTGGGCGATGCGGACCGCAACTGGTTGATCGCGGACTTCAACGAGGTGACCCATGCGGAGCGCGGCAATCCGCTCGTGGTCCCGTTGAAGCCGATCGGTGCGGTCGGGGTGCGCGCGAGCGAATACCAGACGGTCCCGATCCTCTGCTATCACCGCTTCGGGCCGGGCAAGGGAAAGATGATCGTCTCGCAGGCGCAGTTCGAAGCACAGCTCGACTGGCTGGCGAAGAACGACTTCCGCGTGATTCCGCTGCGCCAGCTGGTCGATTATCTCGAAGGACGCGACAACATCCCGAGACGTGCGGTCGTGATCACGATCGACGATGGCCACGAGTCGGCCTATCAGTACGCCGTGCCGCTCCTGCGGAAGCATGGCTTCCCGGCGACGTTCTACGTCTACACGGACTTCGTCGGCAGCGGCAGCGCGCTGACCTGGGCCCAGTTGCAGGAGATGGCCTCGACCGCGTCGTTCGAGATCGCGGCGCATTCGAAGACGCATCGCAATCTCAACGTGCGCGAGCCGGGCGAGACCGACGTCGCCTATCGCAGGAACATGGAGGCCGAGGTGCGCGTGCCGGTCGACGTGCTCGGCAAGCACCTGAACCAGCCGGTCACGACCTATGCCTACCCGTACGGCGAAGCGAACGATCTGGTCGTCGGCTTGCTGGGCAGGAGCAATGTGAAGCTCGCCTCCACCGTCACGCCGGGCAGCAACGCGTTCTTCGCGCAGCCGCTGATGCTGCATCGGACGATGATCTTCGGCACCTACGATCTCGATGCGTTCAAGACCAGGTTGCAGGTCAGCCGGAAGCTCGGCGAATGACGCGCCGGTGGGCGGTCCCCCGTGCGACGTTCCCGCGCCACGGCGGCGCGCTGCTGGTGATGAGCCTGACGCTCGCCGCCTGCGGCACGGTATCGCCGCCCCCGGCGGCAGAGCAGCCGGGGGCGGCGCCGACATCGGGCGTCCTCGTGCTCGAACGCCGTCTGGTCGGGAGTGCGGCCTTGCAGGACCGGCAGGGGCGCCTCGCCGACGAGGCGGTCACGCTGGAATTGCTGGTGGTGCTGAAGCCCGCTGATTCGGGCTACCCGGTTCAACTGCAGACGCTGAAGACCCGCATCGCAGCGGCGGTGCAGGACCGGATGCAACGGGGTGTCGCTGCGCAGAAGCGCGGTCAGCGTGAGGTGGCGATGGGGCACTACCTCGCCGCACTCGCGTTGCGGCCGGACGACGAGGCGGCAGCCGAAGCACTGCGGGCACTGGAGCGGGACCGCAACCGGAAGCTGCTCGCGGTCAAGCCGCGTGCGAAGGTCCCGGCGGCGCCGGAAGGCGAAGAGTAGCGACGGCGCCGCGCCGCCGCCGGCTCACTTCGACGGGTCGACGCGTCGCTGCTGATCGAGCTTGGCCTTCAGCTCGACGGCCTGCGCGCGCTCGCGCTTGGCAGCCTCGTCCGAAGGATCGAGCGTCAGTACCTGGTCCCATGCGGCGATCGCGGCCTCCAGACGCTGGTTCGCGCGCGCGGTCCTGGCATCGCGCGTGTAAGCCGCCTTCAGCTTCGCCCGGACCGAAGCGACCTTGTCTGCGGCGTCCGGCTGTCCTGCCACGGCGGCGCGCTGGTACTCGGCGAGCGCGCGTTCGAGGTTGCCGGATTTTTCAGCCGCAGCGCCGGCCTGCAGCGCCTGTTCGCCCGGCGACAGCACGACGGGGGCAGGGGGCGGCGGCGGTGGTGAAGGCGCAGGGGCGGGTGCCGGCGCGGCCGGCGGCGTCGCGACCGGCGGGGCCTCCGGCGCGGCAGGGGGCGGCGTGCCGTCGCCCTTCGCCGGCGGCGCCTTCGGCACTGCGGCGCCGGCCTTCCCCGGCACCTTGATCTGCTGACCCGCCACGACCTGCTTCGGCACGGCGATGCCGTTGTAGCGCGCGAGCGCGTAGAACAGGTACTTGTCCTTCAGGTAGGCCGCTGCGATGGTGGAGAGCGTGTCGTTCGGCCGGATCGTGTAGCCGAACGATTCGCGGCCCAGCAGCATGGTCGGGTCGTCGTTGAGCTGCCGCAGCAGGTTCGCCACCAGCTTGTTGTTCGGATCCTTCTGCAGCGCACGATCGAGTTCGACGCGGGCCTGTTCCTCGTTACCCTGTTCGAGCAGCGGGACGATGGTTTTCTCGGCGAGGACCTGCGCCTCGCGGATCGTGGCAGGCGTCACCGGCGGCGGCGGCGGCGGGGGTGGGGGCGGCTCCGGTGCAGCGACGGGCGGCGGGGCCGGCGCCGGTACCGGCGCCGGTGGGGGCGGTACCTGGGCGCACGCCGCGATCAACGCGAGACCGACGATCAGGGGAGCGTGTCGTGTTGCCATGAATGGATGAAGCTTCGATGAGCGGAGGACCGGGAGCGACTCGCGCGGAGCGGCGATGACCTGGTGCGACCGATTGTATGTGCACGACCGCGCAACTCGACGGGCGAACAGCGATGACTTTCGGTCATTGATCGGATCGGTGACCCGGACCAGCATGCGGCATCGCTCGTGCTCCAGCCAACGACGACTTCATGCCCCTGACCCTCCGCGCGCTATCGCTGAACGATGTGCCGCTCACGCAGCCGATCAGCGCGCGTTTCGGCCCCGCAGGCGGGACGATCGGGCGGGCGGACAGCAACACCATGGCGCTGCCGGATCCGGAGCGGCACATCTCGCGCCAGCAGGCGCAGGTCGTCGTCTCGTCGGACGGCTACTCGATCCGGAATGTCGGCGCTGCCAATCCGATCGTGGTCCGCAATCAGAGTCTCCTCCAGGGCGAGGCGGCGCAACTCGGCAATCGCGACCAGGTGCGGATCGGCGGTTATCTGCTCGAGGCCATCGAAGAGATCGATGGCGGCAGCGACGCGACCCTGGTCGTGCATGCGCCCGATCCCGCGTCACCACCGGTCGACGTCCGGCCGGAGCAGAGCGCTCGTGCCGGCATGTCGACCAAGGCCTCGAACGTGATCGGCGACTTCAACACGCCGTTGTCGCAAACCAACCCGTTCGCCAATCTGCTCGGCAGCCAACCGCCGCCGTCGGTCGCTGCGGTCACGCGCCCGATCCAGCCGGTCCATGCGGTGCAGGCGCCGCCGGTCGCGCGTCTTCCCGACGACTTCGATCCGTTCGCAGAGCCCGTGCGACCGCCGCCCGACGCGATCGACCTGCGTCCGCGCGGCAACAGCGTGTTCGACGATCTCATTCCCGACGGGCCCGCACGTTCGATCGACGATCTCTTCGGGCTGCACGCGTCGGGCGCGCGCGATCCGCTCGCCGATTTCGTCAGCGAGGCGCCGCCGCCGACATCGAGCGCGGCCGGGATCTCGTCGAGCGGGCCGTCGACGGATCCGATGGCGATGTTCGACGGTCCCTCGGCGAAGCCTCGGGCGATACCTCTCGAGCGAACCGGGTCGAACCACGTGCCCGAGTTGCAGGCCGAGTTTCGACCACCGAGACCGCGGGCGGCGCCGGCTGATTTGCCGGTTGCGCCACCGGCCTTGGCCGGCGCATCGGTCGGTAAGCCCGCTGTTCCGGCAGCGGCATCTTCGGCGGCCGCCGAACCGCTCGCCGCGTTGCGCCCGCAGGCGGCCCCGCGGCCTCGAGTCCCCGCGCCGACCGCGGCGGCGGCGCCACCGGCCGCGAGCGAAGCGACCACGGAGCCCGGCGACCTGCTGGCAGCGTTCGGTCGCGGCGCGCGCATCCAGTTCGGTCGGTCGGGCGGGCTCGATGCGGCGACGATGGAGATGATCGGCGCGATGCTGCGTGCGGCCATCGACGGCACGATGCAATTGATCGCCGTCCGGTCGGCGACGCGACAGGAACTCCATGCTCAGGTCACGGTGATCCGACCGAGGGACAACAATCCACTGAAGTTCTCGCCCGATGCGGAGGCGGCGCTCGAACAGATGCTGGCGCCGCCGATCCGCGGCTTCCTCGGTGGCAACGATGCGATGGTCGATGCGATGAACGATCTCGTCGGCCACGCGATCGGCACGATGGCCGGGACCCGGGCCGCGCTCGAAGGCGTCCTCGACCGCTTCGCGCCCAGCGAGCTCGAAGCGCGTCTCGAACGGAAGTCGCTGCTCGACAGCGTG
>CAXTPX010000005.1:0-2617 GCA_964246005.1 uncultured Burkholderiaceae bacterium
GCCGGACGAGCGCCTGCCGCACACCGGCGTCGCGCTGCCGGTCGAACGCGCGCTGTCCGCCGCGTTCATCCGCATGCCCGGCTACGGCACGCGCGCGTCGACGGTGGTGATGGTCGATCGGAACGGCGACGCAACGTTCGTCGAGCGATCGTGCGAGCCCGATGCCCCTGTCACCGAGCAGCGCTTTGCCCTCTCGCTGGGGACTGGTTCAGTGCTTCCCTAACGTAACTGGCGCCGCATGAACGTGTATTCGAGCGCCCCCATGCGCGCCTGCTGAAGGTTGTTCGCGGCGCCCGCATGGCCGCCTTCGGTGTTCTCGAAGTACAGCAGGTCGTGCTTCTGGTCGAGCATCTTCGCGGCCATCTTGCGCGCGTGGCCGGGATGCACCCGGTCGTCGCGCGTCGAGGTGGTGAAGAGGAAACGCGGATAGCGCCGCTCCGCGAACACGTTCTGGTACGGCGAGTACTTCGAGATGAAGTCCCATTCGGCCGGCACGTCGGGATCGCCGTACTCGCCCATCCACGAAGCGCCGGCCAGCAGCTTGTTGTAGCGGCGCATGTCGAGGAGCGGGACCTGGCACACCACCGCCCGGAACAGTTCGGGCCGTTGCATCGCGACCGCGCCGACGAGGAGCCCACCGTTGCTGCCGCCCATGATGCCGAGATGGCGCGGCGACGAGATCCTTCGAGCAACGATGTCCTCGGCGACCGCGATGAAGTCGTCGAAGGCGCGTTGATGGTTCGCCTTGACCGCCGCGTTGTGCCAGTCGGGGCCGAACTCGCCCCCGCCGCGGATGCCGGCGACGACGAACACGCCGCCTCGTTCGAGCCACGCGGCCCCGTTGCCGGCGCTGTAGGCCCGCGGCAGCATCGGGATCTCGAAGCCACCGTAGCCGTACAGGATCGTCGGTGCCAGCCCGTCGGCACGGTAGCCGCGCGGCGTGACGACGATGTAGGGCACGCGCGTGCCGTCCGCGGAGCGCGCTTCGTGCTGCGCGACCGCCATGCCATCGGCGTCGAACAATGCGGGCAGCGCCTTAAGAGCCTCGCGTCGATCGCTGCCGACGGTCGCGAGCGCGAGCGTCGTCGGCCGCAACGCGTTGCTGACCGTGACGAAGTAGTCGTCGCTCGCGTGGTCGTCGACCGCGGACATCGCGACGGTTCCGTCGCTCGGGAGGTCGACCGGGCGGCGCGTCCACTGGCCGTCGCGCAGCGTCCATTCGGCCACGTGGTTCTGCACTTCGGACATCTCGTTGATCAGCAGATGATTCAACGTGCCGACGACCTGGCCGAGCGACTTGCGTGCGCCCGGCGCGTACAGCATCGTAAAGTCGCGGGCACCGTCCATGAAACGCTCGAAGTCGATCGCGAGGAGCGCACCGGCCGGCAGCGTCGCGCCGGTGTACCGGTTGGCACCGGCCGGCCACGGCTTCTGCAGCGTGATCAGGAGCTGGTCGCGCCACAGGTTCGGCTGCGCGTCCACAGGCAGGTCGAGCCGGACGAGAACCCCGTCCGGTCCGATCAGGAACGTCTCGCTGGTGTAGAAGTCGATCGCCCGACGAACCAGCGCGCGATCGACGACACGGCCGCCGACGGGCACGTGGAGAACGGCCGCGAGCACGTTGACATCGGTCTTGCTTCCTGCGAAGACGGTCTCGGCGGACGCGAGCGGGGTGCCGCGCGTCCAGCGCTTGACGACGCGTGGATAGCCGGAATCGGTCATCGTATCGGCGCCGAAGTCGGTCTGCACGAACACATGAACCTCGTCGATCCAGGACACGCTGCCCTTCGCCTCCTCCAGAAAGAACCCGCCGTCGGCAGGCGCCACGAAGGTCTTGCCCGGTAGATCGAATTCGCGCGCCACCGTCGCATCTCCGCCGCCGCGGGACAGGTAGACCATGCAGCGCTGGTAATCGGGATAGCGGCAGTCCCACCCTTTCCACACCCAGTTCTCTCCGTCGGCAGCGGCGAGCGCATCGACGTCGATCACCGTCTCCCATGCCGGCTCGGGTTTGCGGTACTCCTCGAGCGTGGTCCGCCGCATGACGCCGCGCACATGGTCCGCGTCGCGCCAGAAGTTGTAGAACCAGGGCCCGATCTTGTTGATCGACGGGATGCGCTGCTTCGAGTCGTAGATCGCGAGGAGGCGCGCATACAGCGCTTCGTAATCGGGGTCGCCCTGCAGCTCCTCCGTCGAGATCGCGTTCTGCGCCTCGACCCAGGTCATCGAGCGCGCACCGTCCACGTCTTCGAGATAGCGATACGGGTCGTCGTCCGATGCGGCCATGGCGGTGAGCGAGCTGGTGAAGACCACGATGAGAAGTACGTACCCCGCACGAACGCGAGGGCGCTTCGACCGACGAGCTGGCGCGAACGAGCTCATCGACTGCTTTCGACCACGTCGTCGGTGGTACGCAGGAGGGCTGCCCGCAGGACACCGACGATATCGTGCTGCGCTTGTCGCGCCGCGGCGATCGCGCCGCCGAACTGAAGGAAGCCGTGGATCAGTCCCGGGTAATCGAGATGGCTCACGGCCACTCCCGCGTCGGCCAGGCGCGCCGCGGAGGCGACCCCTTCGTCGTGCAGAATATCCGCGGCTGCCAAGCCGATGAACGCCG
>CAXTPX010000005.1:2627-16337 GCA_964246005.1 uncultured Burkholderiaceae bacterium
CCCCTTCGTCGTGCAGCGCGTCGCAGCCGGCCGTCACCACACAGGTCGCGGCGACGCCGGCGAGGTCGACCGGTGGTCCGGCCGGTCCCCGTCCGTCGAGCGGCGCGAAGCGCCAGTCGTCGCGATCGTCCGCGCGTGGCGCGTACTGGTCGAAGAACCAGTCGATCGTCGTCGCGTTGAGCAGGTATCCCTCGGCGAGGGCGATGCGCGATGCAGCGTTCTGGTCGCGACGCGTGCCAGGATAGATCAGCAACTGCAGCGCACAGGCAAGGCCTTCGTCGCGCGCGTGGATCGCGGCGACGGCAGCCAGCGTGCCGCCCGCGCTGTCGCCGCCGATCGCGAGTCGCGTCCGATCGACGCCGAGCGGATCGGCGTGCGCATGGACCCAGCGCAACGCATCGTGCGCGTCGTCGGCCGCGGTCGGGAAGCGATGCTCGGGCGCGAGGCGGTAGTCGACCGACACGACGACGCAGCCGGCGTCGTCGGCCATCATCCGGCACACCGCGTCGTGCGTGTCGATGCTGCCGATCGTGAAGCCGCCGCCGTGGAAGTACAGCAGCGCCGGCAGCGGTTCGTCGAGGCTCGGTGCGTACACCCGGACCCGCAGGTCGACGCCGTCGCGCGCGCGAAGCGCATGGTCCGTCACCGACGGAAGGCGGCGCGGAGCGAGATCGAGCACG
Source organism: uncultured Burkholderiaceae bacterium (assembly GCA_964246005.1). GTDB lineage: Bacteria > Pseudomonadota > Gammaproteobacteria > Burkholderiales > Burkholderiaceae_D > CAHJXF01. Next base: position 3,308 of record CAXTPX010000005.1, read on the forward strand.
CGTGCCGCCTTGCGATAGGCAACGCGCGCCTCGACCACCGACATCGATTCGAACGGTGGGCGATCAGCGCGGTGGACGCGTTCGAGGAGGGTCGCGATTTCGGGGTCGAGGGGCATGGGGCAGTCGGCAGTCGGGGCGACGATAGCACCGGCCACGCGACCGAAGGCCACCTTCGATACGGGCGCATCGCCGGTGCGGCTGCGCACCAAACGTGCCGACCGACTGGCGATATGGTGCCGGCGTCCCGGAATGCCGGACAGGCCAGCCCGGTGGTGGCGCGGGCACAAGTCTTGCAAAGTATTCACGAGAATGGACTGCTCTTCTCCGAATTCGCGCGCCGGCGACCATCCGCTGTGGCGCGATCGCGTCGCTCTGTTGCTCGAGTCGACCGGCGACGGCATCTTCGGCGTCGACCTGGAAGGCCGTTGCATCTTCGCCAACGGTGCAGCCGGCGCGATGCTCGGCCATGCGGTCGAAACGATGATCGGCCGCAACATGCATCGGCTGATCCATCACAGCCACGTCGACGGAAGCGCGTATCGCGAGCACGACTGTCCGATCTTCCAGGCGTTCCGCAGCGGAGACCCGTGCCGCATCGACAGCGACGTGCTGTGGCGAGCCGACGGCAGCAGCTTCCCGGCCGAATACTCGTCGAACCCGATCCTCGACGACGGAGTGGTCCGCGGCGCGGTCGTCACGTTCGTCGACATCTCCGAACGCAAGCGCGGCGAGCGACTGCGCCAGGAAGTCAACAGCGAACTCGAGGCGCGCGTCGTCGCCCGTACGCATGACCTGACCGTCGCGCTCGACGAGTTGCGCCGCCTGTCGGCCCACAGCCATTCGGTGCGCGAGGACGAACGGACCCGCATCGCCCGCGAGATCCACGACGAACTCGGCAGCCTCCTCGTCGGCCTGCGGCTCGACACCGCGTGGCTGCGCTCGCGGCTTGCCGACCAGCCGGCGCTCGCGGGCAAGTGCCAGGCAATGAGCCGCACGATCGAGACCGCGGTCGAGAACGTCGGACGCATCATCACCGACCTGCGCCCGAGCCTGCTCGACCATCAGGGGCTGGCCGCCGCGCTCGAATGGCTCGCCCACGAGTTCGCCCGCACGACCGAGATCGCCTGCAGCGTCCGCATCGCGATCGACGACGACGTGGCGGAAGCGCTGCCGGACTCGCTCGCCACCGCCCTCTTTCGCATCATGCAGGAGCTGCTGTCGAACGTTGCCCGCCATGCGGACGCCCGGCGCATCGAGGTCGTGGTCGAACGTCGCGACCGGACGCTGGTCGTCGTCGTGGCCGACGATGGACGGGGCGCGACCAGGGGTTCGTTCGAGCAGCGGAGCCGCTACGGCGTGCGCGGCATGCGCGAGCGGGCCGGCCACTTCGGCGGCACGCTGCAGATCGAAAGCCACGAAGGCGAAGGAACGATCGTCACCGTCGTCGTCCCGCTGCCGTCGCGGCCGGACTCCGCCTCGACCACGATGCACGACCGCAGACAACACGCAGGGGCGAACGGGGTCGTCCGATGATTCTCGTGCTGCTGTGCGATGACCATCGCATCGTGCGCGAAGGGTTGAAGCAGATCCTCGCGGATACGAGCGACATCGCGGTCGTGCGCGACTGCGAGTGCGGTGCCGACGCGATGCAGGCCTTGCGGCTCGATCCGTCGATCGACGTCGTGCTGCTCGACATCGCAATGCCGCGCCGCGACGGCCTCGACGTACTGGTCCAGATCAAGCGCGAGCTGCCGAAGCTGCCGGTGCTGATGCTGTCGACCTATCCCGACGACCAGTACGCGGTGCGCTGCTTCAAGCTCGGCGCTTCCGGATACCTCAACAAGAGCGCGGATCCGGACACGCTGATCGCGGCCATCCGCAAGGCGGCGTCGGGCGGCCTCTACGTCGGCACCACGATCGCCGAGCACCTCGCCGCTCGACTGGCGCAGCCGCCGGAGCGCCTGCCGCACGAGCTCTTCTCCAACCGCGAGTACCAGGTCTTCCGCCTGCTCGTCACCGGCAAGAGCGTCGGGCAGATCGCCGATCACCTGGTGCTCAGTCCCAACACCGTCAGTACCTATCGCACCCGCGTACTGGAGAAGACCGGCGCCGGCAGCGACGTCGCGCTCGCGCTGTACGCGGTCAAGCACAGCCTGCTCGCGATGTGACGCGGGTCGACGCGTCGCGGCACGTTGCGTAGGGGAAGCACTACAGGACGACGCCCGCTTTCGCGATATCGGCGGACGCGATCGACCGCTAAGGTGATCGTTGTCCTGCGCGTCCCGCATTCGCGACGCCGACACTGCTGGAGCATCCCATGTCGAAGCTACCCCGTTCCCTCTACGAACCGTACGACGCCGATCGCGGGCTGCTGTCCGGATGTTCGTGCGGGCGGCATGCGAGCGATGCTGCGCACGACGAAGACCAGGGGGCCGCAGCGGCGCTCCGGGTCCGCGCTTCGAATCCGGAAACCCTGTCGAACGACTTCGTCGAGGCCGTGCTCGTGAAGGCGCTGTTCCCGCAGGAAAGCGTGCGACGCCGCTTCATCAAGGCGGTCGGGATGGGCACCGCGATGTCGGCGATCCAGAGCGTGCTGCCGTTCGGCGCGATGCAGGCACTGGCGCAGGAGAAAGGTGGCACGGGTGGGCAACTGGAGAAGCCCGACCTCAAGATCGGCTTCATCGCGATCACCTGCGCCACGCCGCTGATCATGGCCGACCCGCTCGGCTTCTACAAGAAGCAGGGTCTCAACGTCACGCTGACGAAGACCGCCGGCTGGGCGCTGATCCGCGACCGCATGCTGAACAGGGAACTCGACGCGACCCATTTCCTGTCGCCGATGCCGATCGCGATCTCGATGGGCGCGGGCTCGGTCGCGCAACCGATGCGCGTCGCGACGATCCAGAACATCAACGGACAGGCGATCACGCTGGCCTTGAAGCACAAGAACAATCGCGACCCGAAGAACTGGAAGGGTTTCAAGTTCGCGATCCCGTTCGAGTACTCGATGCACAACTTCCTCCTGCGCTACTACCTCGCGGAAGCGGGCATCAACCCCGACACGGACGTGCAGCTGCGCGTCGTGCCGCCGCCCGAGATGGTGGCCAACCTGCGCGCCGGCAACATCGACGGCTTCCTCGGACCGGATCCGATCAACCAGCGTGCCGTGTACGACGAGGTCGGCTTCATCCACATCCTGTCGAAGGACATCTGGGACGGCCATCCGTGCTGCGCGTTCGGCACGTCGGAAGACTTCGTCAAGCAGAACCCGAACACGTTCGCCGCGCTGTACCGCGCGGTGCTGACGGCCGCCGCGATGGCGCACGAGGCGAAGAACCGCGAACTGATCGCGAAGGTGATCTCGCCGGCCGCCTACCTCAACCAGCCCGAGGCGGTCGTCACGCAGGTCCTGACCGGCAAGTTCGCGGACGGGCTCGGCAACGTGCAGAACGTGCCGGAGCGTGCGGACTTCGACCCGGTGCCGTGGTACTCGATGGCCGTCTGGATCCTCACGCAGATGAAGCGTTGGGGCTACGTCAAGGGCGACGTGCAGTACAAGGACATCGCCGAGCGCGTGTTCCTGCTCACCGACGCCAGGAAGCGGATGAAGGAACTGGGCGAGTCGGCTCCCGGCGTGGACGAGGCGCGCGGCTATCGCAGGTACCGCGTGATGGGGAAGGAGTTCGATCCGTCGAAGCCCGAGGCCTACGTCGACAGCTTCGCGATCAGGAAGCTCGCCTGATGCGCGCATCGCTCAACGTCCGCGCCGCAGCGGTGTCGCTGTTGATCCTCCTCGGCATCATGGGGGTCTGGTATCTGGCCACCGGCACGGTCAAGGGCAGCACCAGCGTCGCCGGAATGACGGCGGACCAGATCGAGTACCAGAAGATGATGGGCAAGGACGCGGCCAGCACGAAGACCACCGGCTTCCCGACGCCGATGGACATCGGTGCGACGATCGTCAAGCAACTGTCCGACCCGTTCTACGACCATGGTCCGAACGACAAGGGCATCGCGCTGCAACTCGCGTACTCGCTCGGTCGCGTGGCGCTCGGCTTCGGCATCGCGATGGTCGTCGCGATCCCGCTCGGCTTCCTGATCGGCATGTCGCCGCTGTTCCGGAAGGCGCTCGACCCGTTCATCCAGGTGCTGAAGCCGATCTCGCCGCTCGCGTGGATGCCGCTCGCGCTCTACACGATCAAGGACTCGGCGATCTCCGGCATCTTCGTGATCTTCATCTGCTCGCTATGGCCGATGTTGATCAACACCGCGTTCGGCGTGGCAGCGGTGCGGAAGGATTGGCTCAACGTGGCGAGGACGCTCGAAGTCAAGCCGCTGCGACGGGCGTTCGAGGTCATCCTGCCGGCGGCCGCACCGACCATCGTGACCGGCATGCGCATCTCGATGGGCATCGCGTGGCTCGTCATCGTCGCGGCCGAGATGCTGGTCGGCGGCACCGGCATCGGCTACTTCGTCTGGAACGAGTGGAACAACCTGTCGCTGACGAACGTGATCTTCGCGGTGCTGCTGATCGGCGTCTTCGGCATGCTGCTCGACCTGCTGTTCGCGCGCTTCCAGCGCTGGGTGACGTATGTCGAATGACCCGCGGACAGCAGCATGAGCCTGCTCCGGATCGAGAACCTCTCGAAACGCTATGCACCGCACCTGCCGCCGGTGTTCGAGAAGGTCAATTTCGCGATCGAGCGCGGCGAGTTCGTCTGCATCGTCGGGCACTCGGGTTGCGGCAAGACCACCATCCTCAACGTGCTCGCGGGACTCGAGTCGGCCTCGACCGGCGTCGCGATCATGGACGGTCGCGAGATCGACGGACCGAGCCTCGACCGCGGCGTCGTGTTCCAGAGTCATGCGCTGATGCCGTGGCTGACGGTCCGGCGCAACGTCGCATTCGCCGTCCGCTCGCGCTGGCCGCGCTGGAGCCGTGACGAAGTCGGCGCGCACGTCGAGAAGTTCGTCGCCCTGGTCGGCCTCGCGCACGCGATCGACAAGAAGCCCTCGGAGCTGTCGGGCGGCATGAAGCAGCGCGTGGGCATCGCGCGCGCATTCGCGATCCAGCCGAAGATGCTGTTGCTCGACGAGCCGTTCGGTGCGCTCGACGCGCTGACGCGCGGCACGATCCAGGACGAACTGCTGGCGATCGTGCAGGCGACGCACCAGACCGTCTTCATGATCACGCACGACGTCGACGAGGCGATCCTGCTGGCCGACAAGGTCCTGTTGATGAGCAACGGGCCCCACGCCCGCGTGGCCGAGATCGTCGTCAACACGATGCCGCGCGACCGCGTCCGTGCGACCGTGCATCACGATCCGCAGTACTACCGCATCCGCAACCACCTCGTCGACTTCCTCGTCAACCGATCGCAGATGATCCAGGCCGGCGCCACCGATCAGGTCGGCGACCATCCGATGATCGTCATGCCCGGGCTGGCCGACGAAGCGCCGACGACGACCCCGCTTTCGCGACGCACCCAGCAAGCAGCCACCGTGTGACCCTCGAACGCCATCAACCGACCCAGCAACGACAGGAGATCCGCATGACGAACATGACCGAACAGATCCACATGACCGGCATCACGGACCGCAGCCAGGTGACGGACATGATCCGCTCCGCCAAGGTGGCGCGCGGCATCAAGTGGGCCGACGTCGCGAAGGACGTCGGCTTGAGCAAGGAGTGGACGACCGCCGCATGCCTCGGCCAGATGACGATGACGAAGCCGCAGGCCGAGACGGTCGGCCGTATCTTCGGGTTGAGCGACGAAGCCGTGGCTTGGTTGCAGGTGACGCCGTACAAGGGGTCGCTGCCGACTGCGGTGCCGACCGACCCGCTGATCTATCGCTGGTACGAACTCGTCAACGTCTACGGCACCACGATCAAGGAGCTGATCCACGAGGAGTTCGGCGACGGCATCATGAGTGCGATCGACTTCTCGATGGACATCGCCCGCGAGCCCGACCCGAAGGGTGACCGCGTGCACGTCGTGCTGTCGGGAAAGTTCCTCCCGTACAAGACCTACTGACCGGCCGCAAGGACGACGAGGCCGACGGGATGCACGCACCCCGTCGGCCGGCCGCACGATGCCCGCCTGCGGTTACTTGACGTTGCCCGGCCCCGGCAGGTTGGTCTTGCTCTCACCCGGCTTCTGCGAGTCGGTCGTCGGCGCCGTCGACGACGGCGTGCTGCCGGTCGAAGTGCTGCTCGGCGTGTTGGCTGGATCGGGGGTGGCCGTCGCGCCGGTGCCCATGCCGCCCGCACCCGGCGTCGCCTGCGTGTTCGTCGTGCCGGTTGGAGTGCTGGCGCTATCGGAAGGCGTGGTCGTCGCCGAGCCGCTGCCGGTCGCGGTCGACGAGGTGTCGCCGGTCTGCGCCGGTCCCGACATCGCGCCACCCGGGCTCGCGGAACTGCCGGTCGTGGACGTGCTGCCGGTCGTGGACGTCGTCGACGGATTCGACATCGATGAATCGGTCTTGGGCTGCTCGGTCTTGCTGCAGGCGCCGAGCGCTGCGAGGGTCGCCGCGATCGCGACCAATCTGATGGAACTACGCATGTTCTCTCCTCGGGTTTGGGTGCGAGGAGGGTGACCCGCGTCGGCCGTCACGGTCGTCGGTGCACACCCCATCACCGTGTCGGTAACGGGTGGACGCGCGCCCGCTCGATCGTGACGCTGCCTATTGCGCGATGAAGACGCGAATCGCCTCGTTCACGCGGTCGGGCTGCTCATGGACGATCCAGTGCGAACCTTCGGGGATCCGCTCGACCCGCAGATCGTTGCAGACCTCGTCGAGGCCGTCGACCAGCGCGGTCGTCAGCGCGCGATCGGTCTCGCCCCACAACACGAGGACCGGCAGGTCGGTCGTCCAGTCGCTCGCAGGCGGCAACGGGCGACCCGGCTCGTTCGGCTTCGGCGGTCGTAGCGGCGTCGCGCGATAGAAGTTGCACCCGCCGGTCATCGCGTGCGACGGCGTGCCGTCGGCCTTCGGTGCGCCCGGGACGGACCACATCGCGTGGTGTCGGGCACGGACCTCCGGCGTGTACCAGGCAGGCGGCGTGCCGTCCTCCGCGTCGAGGAACCGCTCGACGACCTTGAAGTCGTTCGCGACCAGGCCCTCCTCCGAGCCCGCCCCGCGCAGCCACGTCATGTACGCCGAGGCGGCCTGTTGCTTCGGGTTGGTCGCGAGCTCGCGCATGAACAGCCAGGGATGCGGCGAGTTGATCACGACCAGCCGCTCGACCATGTCGGCGTGGAAGATGCCGAGATGCCACCCGACGGCGCCGCCCCAGTCGTGGCAGACGACGATCGCCTTCGTGTAGCCGAGATATTCGATCAGCAGGCGGATGTCTTCCGCGATGTGCTTGATGTGGTACGACTCGACGTCCGCGGGCTTCGCCGACAGGTTGAAGCCGCGCAGGTCCGGTGCGACCGCGAGGTAGTCGCGGCCGAACTCGGCGAGCTGCGCTTCCCACGCGAACCAGGCCTCGGGAAAGCCGTGGAGGAACACGATCAGCTTGCGGCCGGCCGCCTCGCCCGCGCTCGCGTAATGCAGCCGGATGCCGTTCGCGAGATCGGCGTAGCGGTCCTCGTCGATGATCGCCGTCCGGACGGTCATGCGCGGCTCACAGGTTGCCCGCGCCGGCAACCTGCGCGGCGAGGTCCGTCATCGCGGTCCGCAGGCGCGTGCGCACGTCGGGCCGCGCGGCGAACGGGTCGCTCGGATTGCGCGATTCGACGATGTCCTTCATGCGCGTCTCGACGTTGCCGAGCGCGTGCGGATGCGAGAAGACGTAGAACCGCCCTTCGCGGATCGCCTCGAAGACGCTCGCCGCGACATCGGCGGCGGTGACCTTGCCCGAGCCGACCGCCTTCGCCGACATCATCTGCTGCGCACGCTTCGACGGCGTCGCTGGTTCACCGGACACGTCGCCGGGTGCGTTGCGATGCGACTCGCTGATGCCGGTCGGCACGAAGTACGGACACAGTACCGACGCGCCGATCGGCGCCTCGACCAGCGCCAGGTCCTGGTAGAGCGTCTCGGTCATCGACACGACCGCGTGCTTCGAGACGTTGTAGATGCCCATGTTGGGCGCGTTCAGGAGGCCCGCCATCGACGCGGTGTTGACGATGTGGCCCGCATAGCCGGCATCGGCCCTTGCGCTCGCCAGCATGCGCGGCACGAAGGCGCGGATGCCGTGGATCACGCCCCACAGGTTGACGCCGAGCACCCACTCCCAGTCGCGCAGCGAGTTCTCCCAGATCAGGCCGCCCGAGCCGACACCGGCATTGTTGAACAGCAGATGGGTCGCGCCGAACGTCGAATCGGTTTCGACTGCGAGCGACTCGACCTCGTCGGCCTTCGAGACATCGATGCGCCGCGCCAGCACCGGCGTCCCCTTCTCGCCCAGTTCGGCCTCGACCCGATCGAGCGCGTCCTGCTGCACGTCGGCGAGCACGACGTTCATCCCCAACGACGATGCGATGTGCGCGAACTCCCGTCCGAAGCCGCTGCCTCCCCCGGTGATGACCGCGGTGCGGCCCTTGAAGTCCTTCATGCGTTTTCCTCCGTATTCGAATGGGCGACTCGTCTCAGCCGCCAATTTAACGTATCGGGTCTGCCGCATGGAAAGCCGGCAGCCGCATCGACACGTGATCGATGCCGTCCTCGATGTACGGCGAGCCCTCGGTCGCGAAGCCGAGCGACCGATAGAACGCCTCGAGTCGCAACTGCGCGTTGATCACGATGACCTGACGGGGCCAGGCGTCACGCGAGCGCGCGATGCCTTCGACCATCAGCGTACGGCCGAGGCCGGTCCCGCGTTCGGTCGCGGCGACGACGACGCGTCCGATCGATGGCTCGGGACCTTTGACGAGCGGGTCGATGCAGCGCAGACAGGCGGCGAGCCGCGGTGCGTCGGCGATGCGACCGAGCAGATGCCACGACGACCGGTCGAGTCCGTCCGCATCGAGGAAGACACAGCGCTGCTCGACGACGAAGCACTGGCTGCGCAACGCGAGGAGGTCGTATACCTCGTCGCCCGACAGCGTGTCGAAGCGCTTCCAGGTCCAATGCACGCCGGCCGTCGTCAACAAGGCAGGCCGGCCTCGACCCTCGTCATTGCGCCCTCTTCATCTCGAAGCCGATGCGCGGAAAATGAACGATCAGGTCGCCGACGCGCTCGTCGTAGCGGCGGATGGCCAGCTCGTCGCGCATCGCGAGCACGAGCTCGCCGTGCACCGGATCGCAGCCGGTGTCGGTCGGGGTGATCGTCACCTGCTCGCCCAACGCGATGCCGTGCGTGTCGGTGTAAAACTCGGAGTCCGGGTCTTCCTGCGGCGCCTCGTCGGACGCATGCATCAGCGCGGCGGCGCTCGTCATGTCGGCATGCGGCGGCTGCACGAGCCGGCGCATGCGCTCGTACCAGCCCGCCACATACGGGAAGTCGTCGATGATCGACGCGAGCGAACCGGCGCGACGGATGAACCACAGGCAGTGATAGATCGAGAAATCGGCGATCGACGCGGACATGCCGAGCATCCAGACACGGCCGTCGATCAGCATCGTCTCGAAGCGGCGCAGATAGACCAAGAGCGCCGCGGTCGCATCGGGTGCCGACATGCGCGGCACGTTGGCACGGAACGCCTTGCGATCGACGACGAACGCCTTCTGCTGCTCGGGCGAAAGATGGCCGAGGATCGCCGCCGCCCCTTCCGGCTGGAAGACGTAGGCCGCGGCCGTCCAGAACAACGTCGAGTCGGCCCACTGCGCCAGGAAGCGGGCGACGCCGGCCGACTCCGCCGGAAAGATCGCGGGGCTCGGGGCCAGTCGCTCGAGCATCTCGGCGATCAGCGACGAGTCGCAGTAGATGTGCGCGCCGATCTGCAGGATCGGCGCGCGCCGGTAGCCGCCGGTGAGCGCCACCACGTCGGGCTTCGGCATGATCGCCGGCATCTCGACCGACGTCCACGGTACGTCCTTGAAGCTCAGGATCGCGCGCACCTTCTCCGAAAACGGCGAGGTCGGGTAATGGTGCAGGATCAACTGATCGACCTGCACGATCTGACTGTCGGAAAACGAGGGATTCATCGGCGCTGCTGTGATCGAGGCGGGAGCATTTCAGAGGACGACGGGAATCCGGGGCGGTGGAAGAACGACGGGCGTCGAGACGATCCGTCAATCCAGCAGGTCGGGCTGCTCCTTGACGATGCGGGCATACAGCGGCTGGAACTGGAACCACCCGGCATACGGGCTGCCGACGATGCCGAACGACTGACGCGCCGATTCGTCGCCGATGGCACGCGGCGCGACACCGCTCCGCGCGGCGGCGGCTTCGGCGATCAGTTGCACCTGACACGATCGTTCCATCGTGATGAACCACCACACCGCCTCGTCGACCGTCCTGCCGACGGTGATGAGGCCATGATTGGCCAGGATCGCCGCCTTGTGGTCGCCGAGCGCCGCCGCGATGCGGGCGCCTTCGTCGAGCTCGACCACGACGCCGCCGAAGTCGTCGTACAGCGCGTGGTCGCCGTAGAACGCGCAGGCATCCTGCGTCAGCGGCGCGAGCGTGCAGCCGAGCGTCGACAGCGCGCGCCCGTACGGCGAGTGCGAGTGCGCCGCGCCGATCACGTCGGGCCGCGCGCCGTGCACGCGCGAATGGATCACGAACGCAGCCGTGTTGACCGGATGATGACCTTCGACGACGTTGCCCTCGTGATCGCAGCGGATCAGGTTCGAGACCTGGACCTGGCTGAAGTGCACGCCGAACGGATTGACCCAGAACGTGTCCTCGTGCTCGGGATCGCGCGCGGTGATGTGCCCGGCGACTCCCTCGTCGAACCCGAACTTCGAGAACAGCCGGAAGCCCGCCGCGAGTCGCTGCTTGCGATGCAGCCGCTCCTCGGCGAACGTCGCGAATACCGGCGGCCTCGGCATCACGGCGCCGCGCCCGCCGATCGGCGAAGCGGGATCCGTGTGGCCCGCTTCGGGTGGTGCCAGTCGTTCCGGTGCATTCATCGTCTTCTCCTCAACTTGCGGTCGACTGCGCGGGGAAAACCAGCGCTGCCACTGGTTCGCGCCAATCTATGCGAGGGCGCCGCAGGTTGCAATCGATGAACGACCTGATGGCGCCGCAGCCGACACGGTGCGCGTCAGGAAAGCTTCACCAGCTGCTTGCCGAAGTTCCTGCCCTTCAGCAACCCGATGAACGCGTCGGGCGCGGCTTCGATCCCGTCGGCGACGGACTCGCGATACTTGAGGCGCCCGGTCGCGACCAGCGTTCCGAGTTCCTTCAGCCCCTGCGGCCATAGCGCCAGATGGTCCGACACGATGAAGCCCTGCATTTTAAAGCGCGCGACGAGGAAGAGGCCCGGGTTGTCGATCGGGGCAGCCCCACTCGCGTCGTCGTAGCCGGAGATGAGGCCACAGATCGCGACGCGCGCGAAAGGATTCAGACGCGCGAGGACCGTGTTCATCACGACGCCGCCGACATTCTCGAAATAGCCGTCGACGCCGTCGGGCGCCGCGGCCTTCAACGCGGCGCGCAACGCATCGGTGCCGCCCGCCGCCTTGTAGTCGACGCACGCATCGAAGCCCAGTTCGTCGACGACGTACGCGCACTTGTCCGGGCCGCCGGCGATGCCGACCGCCCGACAGCCGGCGAGCCGCGCGAGCTGGCCGACGACGCTGCCGACCGCGCCGCTCGCCGCGCTGACCACGATGGTCTCGCCCGCCTTCGGCTCGATGACCTTGTTGAGTCCGTACCAGGCCGTCATGCCGGGCATGCCGACCGGCCCGAGATAGGCGGACTCCGACACGTGGGTCGTGTCCACCTTCATCAGGCCGGCGCCGTCGGAACAGCCGTACTCGGACCAGCCGTACATGCCGACGACCGTCTCGCCCTCGGCGAACTTCGGGTTGCGTGACGCCACGACCTTGCCGACGGTGGCACCGATCATGGTTTCGCCGAGCGGCTGCGGGACCGCGTACGACTTCGACTCGTTCATGCGACCCCGCATGTACGGATCCAGCGACAGGTAATCGTTGCGGACGACGACCTGCCCGTCGGCGGGCTGCGGGACCGGCTGCGACTCGACGCGAAAGTCTTCCGGCTGGACGGCGCCGTCGGGGCGCGCGGCGAGCACGATGCGGCGGTAGGTCTCGGTCATGGATTCTCCTGTTGTTGTTCGACGCCGGACGGTGCCGTGGCGCGCCGCCTGAGCGTCTTGAAGGTACCGATCGCCTTCGCGATCAGCCGATCGTCCGCATCGCGGACCTCGCCGTCGCAGAACGACATCGTCGTCGATCGGTGGAACGCCTTGGCCGAAGCGACCAGCCGCGTACCCGCCTGCCCGGGTTGCAGGAAACTCGTCTTCATCTCGACCGTGACGCCGCCGCGTGATTCCGGATCGATCGAGCGGCCGGCGATCGCCATCGCGATGTCGAGCATCGTCATCAGCACGCCGCCGTGCGCGACGTTCCAGCTGTTGAGGTGGCGATGCTGCAGGTCGAGCGCGACCCGCCCCTCGCCGACCGGCGCATCGAGGAACTCGATGCCGAGGTCTTCGATGAAGGGGACGACGAGGCGGGTGGGAGGCATGGGCGACGCGGATGCGCCAGGCAGCGGCGGTGAATAGAACGGTCGTGCTAAACGGGGGTGTCGATTCTACTGCACAGCTTTCCGCTGTTCGGAGCATGTCGTTCCCGCGAACGCGGGCCAGCGTCGTAGGGTGACGACACGACCAACACGCAACGACACCGGTTCCCGCCTTCGCGGGAACGACGCCTTTATCGCAGGCCACCCGCCTCGATCAGCGCACTCTCGTCCTTCAACGCGACACCGCTCAACGAAAGACGCAGCGACGCGCGCACCAGCCACGCGAGCCGCGTCGCCGCGGGCCGCGGCGGCAGCCCTTCGGGTCGCACGTTCGAGATGCAGTTGCGCTCGGCATCGTGACGACCGACGCGCGGTGCGAAGGTCACGTAGAGGCCGACGCTGTCGGGCGACGTGAGGCCGGGGCGC
>CAXTPX010000006.1:0-15216 GCA_964246005.1 uncultured Burkholderiaceae bacterium
GGCCTCGATCGCCGGCGTGATCGATGGCGACGGAACGGTGGTCACCGCGAGGATGCCGTTGCGATGAAGGTTCTCGGCCGGTGAGTAGATCGCGGTGCCGCCGTCCGCGCCGCGCGCCACGACGACCGACAGTTCGAAAGCCAGGTCGACGCGCTTCTCGAGCACCGCCCGAAAGTTGCCACTGCGGGTGCCGAAGCTCGCGAACGCCTCCTCTGCCTCGGCACGCGTCGCGACGCGTGCCTGCCCCTTGCCGTCGTAGCCGAGCCGGCTCGCCTTCAGGATGCCGGGAAACAGCGTGTCGGGCGCGCGGGCGAGATCGTCCGGCGACTCGATTACCGCATGCGGAACGACCGCGATGCCGCACGACGTGATGAAGCTCTTCTCGGCGATGCGGTCCTGGGCCACGGCCACGCTCTCGGCCGACGGCGTAGTGAAGCAGTGCTCGGCGAGGAACGCGAGGCTCTGCGCCGGGACGTTCTCGAACTCGGTCGTGACGGCGGAACACTGCAGCGCGAGGTTCTCGAGCGCCGGCGCGTCGAGGTAGTCGCCGACGATGTGCTCGTCGGCGACCGAAGCGGCCGGCCCGTCGCGCGCCGGGTCGAGCACCGCGACGCGATAGCCGAGACTCTGCGCGGCCATCGCGAACATGCGGCCGAGTTGTCCGCCGCCGAGGAGGCCGAGCCAGCCGCCCGGCGCGATCATGCGGCGGTCACGCGTCATGGCGTCAGCCGCGCGTCGGTCGCAGTCCGGGTCTGCACCGCCCGCCACGCGACCAGTCGATCCGCGAGCGCACGATCCTCGGTGGCCAGCATCGCGACCGCGAACAACGCCGCGTTCGCGGCCCCCGCAGAACCGATCGCGAAGGTCGCGACCGGAATGCCGCGCGGCATCTGCACGATCGAATAGAGCGAGTCCAGGCCCTGCAGATGCCGCGATGCCACCGGCACGCCGAGTACCGGCACGATGGTCTTCGCGGCCAGCATGCCGGGCAGGTGCGCTGCACCACCCGCGCCGGCGATTATCGCGACCAGACGTCCGCTCGCGGCCCTCTGCGTCGCGGCCTCGGCGTACGAGAACATCGCGTCGGGCATGCGATGGGCGGACACGACCCGCGCATCGAACACGATGCCGAACTCGCGCAGGATCCCGGCGGCGCTCTGCATCGTGTCCCAGTCGCTCGCGCTGCCCATCACGATGCCGACGCACACGTCGTCCGACAACTCGGCGTGCGGGGCGGTCGCGTCCCTTTCGAGCAACAGCTCGCTCGCGGTGGACGGTGATGGCGTGGAAGTTTCGAGAGGCACGATGAAGGCGCGAAAAAGATCGCGTATTGTAAGGGCGCACCTGCAGCGCTCACCGCGGCGTCGCGAAGACACCTGCAGCGCTCCGGTTCCTTGCCGGACAGCCGATACCCACGGTAGGCACACGCAACAACGATCGCGCACGCGCGACCAAACGATGGCATCCGATCCCGCCAGCAGCAAGACGTCCCAGCGTCACATCCGTCTCACGTCCCACCCCGGCCAGCAGGGCGTCGGCTCCGGCTCGCCGCCGATCCGCTGGGGCGCCGCGACCGCTGCCGAGCGGGGGCCGATCGTCGGCTCGACCACGAACCGCAGCCAGCGCAACGTGATCGGCACGCACTCCGGCTCGTACGGCGTCTATCGCGCGCTCGCGGTCGCGGCCGGCAACCTGACGCGCGGCCACCGCGCGGACCTCACCAACACGGCGCCCACCGACCTGATCGGGCCTTATCCGCAGTGGGGCGACGCGACGAAGATGGTCTCGATCGATCCGTGGGGCGCCTCGGTCGCCGACGTGTTTTCCGACTACATCGCAGAAGGCTACGACCTGCGCCCGACGATCGCGGTGACGAAGGCGCACATCGACCTGCCCGAGATCCGTCACGCGATCACGTTCGGCCGCCTCGTCCCCGACAACCGCGTGCTGCTCGAGAACGGCTCGGCCGTCGTGACCAAGGTCGCGATCGAGCCGGTCTGGTACCTGCCGGGCGTCGCGGCCCGCTTCGGCGTGAACGAGGTGGACCTGCGCCGCAACCTCTTCGAGGAAACCGGCGGGATGTATCCCGAGCTCGTCACGCGCAGCGACCTCGAGGTGTTCCTGCCGCCGATCGGTGGACAGACTCTTTACATTTTCGGCGACCCGCGATCGCTCGCAGACCCCGACGTGACGCTGACCGCGCGCGTCCACGACGAGTGCAACGGCTCCGACGTCTTCGGCTCCGACATCTGCACGTGCCGGCCGTATCTCACGCACGCGATCGAGGAATGCATCCACGGCGCCCAGCTCGGCGGCGTCGGCCTGATCGCGTACAGCCGCAAGGAGGGTCGCGCGCTCGGCGAGGTGACCAAGTTCCTGGTCTACAACGCGCGGAAACGCCAGGTCGGCGGCGACAGCGCCAGCACCTATTTCCTGCGGACCGAGTGCGTCGCCGGCGTGCAGGACATGCGTTTCCAGGAACTGATGCCCGACGTGCTGCACTGGCTCGGCATCACGAAAATCCATCGCCTCGTATCGATGAGCAACGACAAGTACGACGCGATCACCGGCAGCGGCATCGAGGTGGGCGTTCGCGTGCCGATTCCCGATGCGCTGGTGCCGGCCGACGCCAACGTCGAGATGCAGGCGAAGATCGCGGCCGGCTACTTCACCGAAGGCGCGGTCCCGGACGCGCTGCAGCTGGCCGAGACGAAGGGACGCGGGCTTGGCTGAAACCCCGACCACCGGGCAGAAGCCGCCGGCGGGGGCGAGCGGCAAGGCGCGCGAGGGCGGCGCGCGCGTCGCGCCGCGGCCCGAGGCGAACGACGCGGACATCGACGCCGCAGTCCGCGTGCTGCGCGACCCGCGCACGATCCGCACGCGCTGCCATGCGATCGCCGCTGCGGTCGCCGCCGGGCACTCGCCCCACTTCACCATCGACCGTCCGCGACTCGACGAGGTCGCGGAGCGCGTCGCGCGGTTGACGAAGCTGCGCTTCCCCGACCTCGACATCCCGTATCACAGCCGCTGGCGTCACTTCGAGGCAGGCGGCGTCGATCGCAAGGAACGGCTCGACGGGCTGCTCGACGGCCGCAGCGTCGAGGAGATCGCGCGCTCGCGCATCGAGCTCGCGCTGATCAGCGTGCTGCTCGACGCCGGTGCCGGGCCGCAATGGCGCTACATCGAATACCCGTCGGTCGCGCAGCGCTACGCGCGTTCGGAGGGTCTCGCGGTCGCCAGCTTCCGCGCGTTCACGCTCGGCCGCTTCTCGTCGGACGCCGATGATCCTTGCCGGGTCGATGCGAAGGCGTTGATGGCGATCGACGCGGCGACGCTGGCGTCGATGTTCCAGGCCGGACCCGGCAATCCGCTCGTCGGACTCGACGGTCGCGTAACCCTGTTACGTCGACTCGGGGAGGCGCTCCACGAGCAGCCGCAGGTGTTCGGACTCGACGGCCGACCGGGGATGATGTTCGACGCGCTGTCCGCGAAGGCGTCGACCGCCGGCAACGCGAGCACGCTGCAGGCAGCCGACATCCTCGGCCTGTTGCTCGAAGCCTTCTCGACGATCTGGCCGAGCGGTCAGATGTTCGCGGGCCGCGCCGTCGGCGACGTGTGGCCGCATCCCGATGCGGGTGGCGAAGGGATCGATGCGGGTCTCGTGCCGTTCCACAAGCTGTCGCAATGGCTCGCGTACTCGCTCCTCGAACCGTTCGAGTGGGCGGGTTTCACGGTCGATGGACTCGATCGCCTGACCGGTCTTCCCGAGTACCGCAACGGCGGCCTGCTGATCGACGCGGGTGTCGTCGTGCCGACCAAGCCGCGTCGCATGACCAAGCCGATGACCCCGGCCGATCCGTGGATCGTCGAGTGGCGCGCGCTGACGGTCGCGCTGCTCGACGACCTCGCGCCGCGGGTGCGCGACGCGCTCGGCGTCACGACCGACGCGATGCCGCTCGCCCGCATCCTCGAAGGCGGCACGTGGGCCGCGGGTCGCGCGATCGCTGCCGAGCTGCGCAAGACCGGCGCACCACCGGTCACGGTCGACAGCGACGGCACCGTGTTCTGAGAGGCCCTCCTTCCATTCGAACGATTCCATGCCCGAAGTCGATTCCCCTCCCCAGGTCCGTCACCTCGACCATCCGCTGATCCAGCACAAGCTGACGCTGATGCGCCAGAAGGAACGCAGCACGTCGAGCTTCCGCACGTTGATGAACGAGATCGCGATGCTGATGGCCTACGAGGTCACGCGCGACATGACGACGAGCCTGATCGAGATCGAGACGCCGCTCGAGACGATGCAGTCGCCGGTCATCGACGGCAAGAAGACCGTGTTCGTGACGATCATGCGGGCCGGCAACGGCTTCCTCGACGGCATGCTCAGCGTCGTGCCCGGCGCGCGCATCGGCCACATCGGCCTGTACCGCGACCCGAAGACGCTCGGCGCGATCGAGTATTACTTCAAGATGCCGCACGACATGCACGAGCGCGATGCGATCGTGCTCGACCCGATGCTCGCGACCGGCAACTCCGCGATCGCGGCGGTCGATCGGCTGAAGGAGACGCAGCCGCGCTCGATCCGCTTCGTCTGCCTGCTGGCCGCGCCCGAAGGACTCGCGCGGTTCGGCGAGGCACACCCCGACGTGCCGGTGTTCACCGCGGCGATCGACCGCGAATTGAACGATCACGGCTACATCGTGCCGGGACTCGGTGACGCGGGCGACCGGCTGTTCGGGACGAAGTAGACCCCCGCAGGGCCCGTTCAGGGGCCCCGCAGGGCGCGGGGATCGAGGCTCCCGAAGGAGTCCGGTTCGTCGGGGACTCGACGCCTCCACGAACCGTACTGGTGGCCTCAGTCGGCCGCCGTCAGGACGGCCCGAGCTTGCGCCGGATGCCGAGTCGTTCTTCCTCCTCGACCCCGATCGCGTCGCGCGCGTCGAGGATCTCGCCGAGAAAGATCAGCTCGCGATACACCGTCAGCGAGAAGCCCTGACGGCTGCCGCCGCGGTCGTCGTTGAGCAGGCTCTCGAGGGTGCTGCGTGCGTCCGGCCCGCCCCAGGTCGCTTGCAGCTTGGCGATCACCGATGCGTACGACTCGAGGTCGCGTGCCAGCAGGTCGGGTGACGTGGCCCACGGTGGCACCTCGGCATTGAAGAGCACCTTGAAGCCGGCGCCGAGCGCGTTGTACTGCGCTTCGCGGCCCGTCGATTGATAGAGGCCGAGCAGCATCAGCCACACCGCGGGCCCCGGCTTTTCGGTCTCGCGAATGTGTTGCGACAGCAGGGTCATCGCCTGCTTCGGATCGCCGAGCTGGACCAGCAACTCGGCTTGCAGCAACGCGTCGGCGACTTCGACGACGTCCATCGAAGCGGCCGGCGATTCACGCTGGAAGTACGGGTTGAAGCTGGTCCGATAGAGGCTGTTCGCGGCAGCGGGCGACTTGCCGAGCGAGTCCTCGGGCTGCACGCCCGCATCGTTCGCTCGCTGGACGTCCGTCATCGACCACTGCGTGACCGCATGCTCGAGCGACGGGAGGTCGACGGTGCTGTTCGTGATCGTGACGGGCGAACGCGCGAGCGCTGCGCGCTTGTTCTGATCGAAACCCCAGTCGGTCGCCTGGTCGAGCGGGTCGTGGCGCTCGCCACGAGACCGTGCCGAGCGCCGCGCCACCACCGGCGCTTCGCGACGGACCATGCTCGCGACGCGCCAGACGAGGAGCGCCAACACCAGCACCGCGACGACGATCAAGCCGATGGTCAGCGCATCGAGCCGCGACAGAACCAGCAGGAACTCCGGTCGCGAGGCCGGCTCGGCCGTCTGCGCCGTGGCGGGCCGTGACAGGATCGCGATCAACATCGCAACCGCGGCTCCGGCCGACCCCGGGAAGGACGCACGCCGCGCGGGGCTCGACGGGCTTGACGGCGATGCGACGTTCATCGATGAAGGGAGAAGCGTGAGCCTGGAGAGACGACCTCGGCAGGGTCATCGTCGCCCGACGGCACGGGGATACCGGATGGCAAGCCGGATTCTATCTGTCGGCATCCCGGCATCGAAGTGAAGCCGCCGCAGATCGGCAACGACGTGTTACGGACGCCCCAAGTGTCCGGTCAGCCGTTGAAGCGCCTCGCAGTAGCGGGCCGCGGTCTGCTCGACGATGTCGGGCGGCAGTGGCGGCGCCGGCGGCCGCTTGTCCCACTGCGGAATCGATTCGAGGTAGTCGCGCAGGAATTGCTTGTCGAAGCTCGGGGGATTGACGCCTCGGGCCAGCGCTTCCGGATACGAGTCCGCGGGCCAGAAGCGCGACGAGTCGGCGGTCAGCACCTCGTCCATCAAGACCAGCCGGCCGTTGGCGTCGAGTCCGAACTCGAACTTGGTGTCGGCGATCAGGAGCCCGCGCGTCGCGGCGTGCGCACTCGCGCGCGCGTACAGCGCGAGGCTGACGGCCCGCATCTGCTCGGCGTGCTCGGCGCCGATCGCAGCGACGGTCGCGTCGAAGTCGATGTTCTCGTCGTGCTCGCCCAGGTCGGCCTTCGTCGCCGGCGTGAAGATCGGGGTCGGCAGGCGCTCGGCGTTGCCCAACCCCGCCGGCAGCGTCACGCCGCAGATCGAGCCGCCCTTGCGGTATTCCTTCCAGCCGGAGCCGGCGAGGTAGCCGCGCACGACCGCTTCGATGGGCAGCGGTGTCAGGCGCTTCACGAGCATCGAGCGCCCGCGCACCTGATCGACTTCGTCTTCGGTCACGACCGTCTCGGGGGCGATACCGGTCAGATGGTTCGGTACGACGTCGGCGAGGAGGTCGAACCAGAACAGCGCCATCTGCGTGAGGACACGACCCTTGCCGGGGATGGCTTCGTCCATCACGACGTCGAACGCCGAGATGCGATCGCTCGTGACCATCAGGATGCGGTCGTCGCCGACCGCATAGTTCTCGCGGACCTTGCCGCGGCCGAGGAGCGGCAGCGACGCGATCGACGATTCGAAGAGGGCGGACGACGTCACGGCAACTCCAATCCCTAAGCGGCGAACAACAGCGTGACCGTGGCGAGCGCTGCGAGCGCGACACCGACCGTGACGCCATAGGCCATCAGCAGCACGGCCTCGCGCAACAGCGTCGACACGCGCCGCCCGCCGTAAACCCGACGCAGCGCCAGTGCGCCGTGGATCACGAGCAGGACCAGCACGATCGCGCCGAAGGCATCACCCAACGGAATCGCCGACACGAGTGCGAAGATGAATGCGACCGTCTGCGCGTGGAACGCCACGACGAGGTGTTCACCGTAGAGCCGACGACGGTTCCAGTACAGGAGCTTCAGGTAGAGCGCGAGCACCGGGACGAGCACGATCAGCACGTAAGGCAGGTAGGCACGGATGCCGCGACTGATGCGCTCGCTGCGCTCCTGCTGGGTCATCGCGCTCACGCGCGCGAATGCGCGGTCGACGATGCCGATGCCGGTGGTGAAGCCTTCCCGCACGCGCGGTCCAATGACGAGATCCTGATTCTCCATCTCGTTCGGCATGCGGAATTCCACCGACTCGTTGCCGACCTTGAGATTGCCGCCCGACAGTCCGCTGATCGCGAAAAGGATCAGGCTGAAGGTGAGGTAGAGACGCAGCGGCGGGATGTAGCGCGCGCGACGACCGGCAAGGTATTCGACCGTGAGTCGACCGGGGAACAACAGCAGCGCGGCGAGCGTGCGCCACAACGCGCCTTCGAGCGCGACGCTGTGGGTGACGAATTCGTGGACGAATTCGCGCACCGTGGGCGGATGCAGCGCAGTCGTCTGTCCGCATTCGGCGCAGAAGCGGCCAGCAATGGCCGCGCCGCAGTTACGACACACCGCGAGAGGCGAGCGCAGGTCGCCGGGCGTGACCGTGGGCGACCGCGCGTCGCTCATGCGCGGGCCGTTCGTCAGTGAACGACTTGCGCGAGCGCGCCCTTCTTGTATTGCTCGGCGATGAACGTCAGGTTGGCGGGCTTGATCTTCGACGCCTGCCCGGCCGAGCCGAATTCCTGGTAGCGCTGCACGCAGATCTTCTTCGCGGCGGCCGTCGCCGGCTTCAGATAGTCGCGCGGATCGAACTTGTCGGGGTTCTGCGCCAGGTACTGGCGAATCGCCGCGGTCATCGCGAGTCGGATGTCGGTATCGATGTTGATCTTGCGGACGCCGAACTTGATCCCTTCCTGGATTTCCTCGACCGGCACGCCGTAGGTCTCCTTCATGTCGCCGCCATTCGCGCGGATGATCGCGAGCAGGTCCTGCGGCACCGACGACGAACCGTGCATCACGAGGTGCGTGTTCGGGATGCGCTTGTGGATCTCCTTGATGCGGTCGATCGCGAGGATGTCGCCGGTGGGCTTCCGCGTGAACTTGTACGCGCCGTGCGACGTGCCGATCGCGATCGCGAGCGCGTCGAGCTGGGTCGCCTTGACGAAGCGCGCCGCTTCGTCCGGGTCGGTCAGCAGCTGCTCGCGCGTCATCGTTCCCTCGGCACCGTGGCCGTCTTCCTTGTCGCCCATCATCGTCTCGAGCGAACCGAGTGCACCGAGCTCGCCTTCGACCGTGACGCCGATCGCGTGAGCGATCTCCACCACGCGCTTCGTGACGTCGACGTTGTAGTCGTAGTCGGCGACGGTCTTGCCGTCGGCCTCGAGCGAGCCGTCCATCATCACCGACGAGAAGCCGAGCCGCATTGCCTGGATGCAGACGGCCGGCGACTGTCCGTGGTCCTGGTGCATCACGACGGGAATGTGCGGATAGGACTCGACGGCTGCCTCGATCAGGTGACGCAGGAAGATTTCACCCGCGTACTTCCGGGCGCCGGCCGACGCCTGCATGATCACGGGACTGTCGACCTCGTTGGCCGCGCTCATGATCGCCTGCACCTGTTCGAGGTTGTTGACGTTGAAGGCAGGCAGGCCATAGGCGTTCTCGGCCGCATGGTCGAGAAGTTGGCGCATCGAGACGAGAGGCATGGAAATCTCCGAAGTACGGGTGGGCGCGAACGAACGTTCGCGCGAGGCGCCGCGCTGAGCGACCGCGGATTTTACCGTGCGGCGGGGATCACGACGCGCAACGGCGTCAGCCACGCGGTGAAGATCAGGCAGGTTCGACGTTCACGACGGCCTGACCGGCTCGGTCGCGTTGTCGAGCGCCTGTGCCAGCAGCTCGCCGACCTTGACGATCTTCAGCGTGTTGGTCCCGCCCGCCAGGCCCATCGGCTCGCCGGTGGTGATCACGATCAGGTCGCCCGACGTCACGACGCCCTTGCGCAGCAACAGCTGCACGGCCTCGGCGAGCGCGGCGTCGCGATCGTCGTGCGCAGCCATCTCGTAGGCCCGCACGTTGCGGAACAACGCGAGCTTGCGTTGTGTCGGCGTGCGCGGCGTCAGCGCGTAGATCGGCATGTCGATGTCGTGACGGCTCATCCACAACGCGGTCGACCCCGAGTCGGTCAACGCGACGATCGCCTTGCAGCGCAGGTGATACGCGGTGAAGAGCGCGCCGCAGGCGATCGACTGGTCGACCCGCGTGAAGGTCTGGTTCAGGAAGTCCGCGTCGAGCTTGACGGTCTCGGACTCGTCGGCGGCGGCGACGATGCTGGCCATCGCCAGCACGGTCGCGACCGGATAGCGACCCGAGGCCGTCTCGGCGGACAGCATCACCGCGTCGCTGCCGTCGAGAACGGCGTTCGCCACGTCCGACACCTCGGCGCGCGTCGGCACCGCATTGACGATCATCGACTCCATCATCTGCGTCGCGGTGATCGCGAACTTGTTCGACGCACGCGCCATCTTGATCATGCGCTTCTGCAGCGCGGGCACGGCCGGGTTGCCGACCTCGACCGCGAGGTCGCCGCGCGCGACCATGATGCCGTCGGACGCGTCGAGGATCTCCTGCAGCGCCGGGATCGCCTCGGCGCGCTCGATCTTCGCGATCAGGTAGGGATGCGGCATCTTCGCTTCGTCGGCTGCCGCGTTGGCGAGCAGCCGCGCCATCGACATGTCGGTCGCGTTCTTCGGGAACGACACCGCGATGTAATCGGCGCCGAGCTTCATCGCCGTCTTGATGTCCTCCATGTCCTTCATCGTCAGCGCCGGCGCCGTGAGGCCGCCACCCTGACGATTGATGCCCTTGTTGTTCGACAGTTCGCCGCCGATGCGCACGGTCGTCACGATCCTGGTGCCCTCCACGCGATCGACGACCAGGACGATCAGCCCGTCGTTGAGCAGGAGCACGTCGGCCGGCCGCACGTCGCGTGGCAGTTCCTTGTAGTCGAGGCCCACATGGTCGATGTCGCCGAGGCCGTCGAAGGCGGCGTCGAGCACAAAGGGCGCATCGTTCTCCAGCACGACCTTGCCGTCGACGAACTTGCCGATCCGGATCTTGGGACCCTGCAGGTCGGCCATGATCGCGACCTCGCGACCGGCGTTGCGCGCCGCCGTGCGCACGCGATCGGCGCGCAGCATGTGGTCGGCGCCGGTGCCGTGCGAGAAATTGAACCGGAAGACGTCGACGCCCGCGTTGATCAGCTTGGCGAGGACGTCCGGTTCGGTGGAGGCGGGGCCCAGGGTGGCGACGATCTTGGTGGCGCGTGGCATGCGTGCATTCTATGCGCGTCCCGACTCCCATCCGCTCGCGATGCCGATTCGAAAGCCGCCCCCGAAACCCGCGCTCTTCGGCTGGATTGCTTTGCCCTAGACCACCCGGCACGGTCGACCGGTGCTACCCGGGCGCGTCCACCGGCCGGCACCATCGACTTCTCGATTCAATTCATGACCACTCCGGCTGGTCAGGAAAAGGCGGTGATTCGACGACGCGATCCCCGCCCCCCGTGTACGACGGCCGCGTGCTCGGCGACCGCCGTCGACGACTCGACGCGTCACGCGGCGCGTCCGAGAGGTCGGTCCAGCCTCGGCAGGCGCTACGCGAACCACATCTATCGCGCCGCCGCCAGGATGGTCGTCGCGGCGTAGCTACCGATCGAATCACCGAGCGACAGCCCATCCATCGTCGACTTGCGGAAGTGGTAGCCGACATAGATGCGTGACACTGCGCATTCGTTGGCAGCCGACGAGAACGACGTGTAGTTGCGGGTCACGTTCGGCAGTGACGTGCTGGTCGCCGAGAACGACGTGGCATCGGAGCCGAACACGTTCTTCAGCACGGCGGCTGCGATGCCGACTTCCATCGCGTGGCCCGACGTGTAGTCGCGCGTCGGCGGCGTTGGAAAGCCGAATTCCTGCCACGTGCTGGCCGGGTCGTAATAGTGGATCGCGGTGACCGGCCGCCAGAAGTTGAACGTGTTGCCGACCTGCGCGTAGACGATGTAGCCGTCGGCCATCGCGAAGTTGAGCAACGCGTACATCCGCGCGGCGTCCCACCCGTTCACATTCTTCGGTGTCGCGACCGTGCGGGCGATGCGGTTCCATTGCAGCGGCGGATTCTCGAGCCAGAACGTCCCGATCTGGCTCTGATCGGCCGTACGGGCCGAACCGGTGGCCGCCCCGAGCGCCTTCACTTCTGCGAGGTCCGTCATGAACGCCGCGCTCGTCACCGGGTTCGGGCCCGGCGGTACGAACTGCGTCGTGGACCGCAGCACGAACGTGGCCATGTTCTGCCAGTCGGGCACGGCGATCGACCCGCCATTGAACGGCGGACCCGACGAGTTGAACGGCGCCGTGTACTGGTAATCGCCGGGCTGCTGCGCAGGACCCCTCGGGTTGGGCCCGAACGGCGTCATGTGCGCAGCGTCGGCCGCACGCAGCTGGATGTAATAAGCGGCCGCCGCCCGTCCGAGCGCGATACCCGACGTCTTCGCGGCGCCATCGGGGACCTTTGCCAGATCGCTCGCGAGCGCGGCGTCGAGGAAGGTCTGCTGCGAGCCGGACGGATAGATGGAAACGAGCTGCGGGTCGGCGACCAATACGTCGTGTGCGGCTTGCGCGACAGCCGCGTCCGGCGACGCGCCGGGCTGCGACGCGGTGTACGCATAGGCGGCGTAGCGATGGTCGATCGCATTGAGCACGTCGTGGATGACCCCGTTCGCCATCGCGAGCCCACGCGCTTCGTTGTGCGGTGTGATCGGCGCACCGGCCGTGGCTTCGAGCTGGGTCCACGCCTGGACCGAGATCCGGTTCCAGTCCGCCATGACCGTCACGGGTGGCGTCGTTGCGACCGGCGGCGGTGTGCCGTCGTCGCTTCCGCACGATGCGAGTACGCACAGGGCCGTGGCCCCGACGACGCTTGATGCACAGCAGAAAAACATCCTTGCCTTCGTCATTGCTGCTCCTCTGGGTGGTGACCGGCGAAGCGTCGCGGGCCGACGTCAACGGCTTGCAAAAACGCCGTCAGCGGCGCGTCAAATCGACGGTGGAATCGCCTCCGGAACGGACGGCCGAGCGTCGGTCGCCCTCTTCTCGACCCGCACGCGCCGCCCTACAATCGCCGAGGCCTTCTCGATTCGCGACGTTCCCGTATGCCTTCCACGTCGTTTCCGTTACCCGAAGTCGACGACCCGACAACGGCATCCGGCGCCGAGCCGCGTTGGGATGTGCGGTTGTTCGGGGTCTTCCGTCTGTCAGCGCCGGACGGCTCCGACGCGACGCCGGTCGGGCGGAAGGCGCGCGCACTCGTCGCTTATCTCATCGCTGCGGACGGGGCGACCGTGCCGCGCGACCGGCTCGCCGCACTGCTGTGGAGCGAACGGGGTCCCGAGCAGGCGCGCGCCAGCCTGCGGCAGGTGCTCTACGAGTTGCGAGGACTGACCGCGGGCGACGCGCCGCCGCTACGCCTCGACCGCACCGGCGCCCGTGTCGCGCCGGAACGCCTCGGGTCCGACCGCCTTCGGATGCAATGGGCGGCTGCATCGGCCGACGCGGAGGCGATGGCTGCGCTCCTCGGCGACCGCCCCGCCGACCTGCTCGTCGATCTCGACGGGCTGGATCCCGACTTCGACGACTGGCTGGCGATCGAACGCGTGCGGCTCGGCGGCGAACGGCGACGGAATGCGCTGGTCGCAGCGGAACGTGCGCTAGCGGCCGGCGACGCGACCGCGGCGCACCGCATCGCCACGCGCCTGTCGTCGTGCGATGCGACGGACGAAGCCGCGGCGCGGCTCGCGATGGAGGCGAGTCATCGCCAGGGCGATCGCGACGCGATGCGACAGACGTTCGCTCAGGTCCGGGAAGCGCTGCGCGTACAGCTCGGCGTCGAGCCTGCGGACGAGACGGCGACATTGCATCGACGATTGACGACCGCCGGAATACCGGCACGGACCGCGGAACGCCCGGCAGTCTCGGCCGCGAATGACAACCCGCCGGCGGACCCGGTCGCCGACGAGTCGCTCGGCCCGCCGCCCTCGGCGCCGGACGCGCCGCGACCCCCGTCCGCCCGCTCGCGCCCTCGCCTCTTCGCGGCCGCGGGGTTGTCGGTGCTCGCAGCCGCCGCCTACGTGGCGTGGCCGCCCCCGACGGGGGCCGGCATCCGAACGCTGCAGTTCGAGCCATTGCGGAGCGCGCCGACCGACTCGTCGGCGATGGCCTTGCGCGTCGGGCTGTCGGCCGACGTCGCATCGTTCATCGTGGGTAACGAAAAGAGCTTGCGCGTCTTCGATGCGCCCGAGCCGATGCAGGGCGTGACAGCAGGCTCCTTCCGGATCGGCGGCGAAGCGTCCAGCGACGCAGGACTCCTGCACGTCACGATCCGTCTGTCACGACAGAGCGGCGGGCCGATCCTCTGGTCCAGCACGTTCGTCCGCCCCGCCGCCGACGTCGAGGCGATGCGCGAGGAAATCGCATCGAAGATCAGCGATGTCGCGGTGTGCGCGCACGGGCGAAAGAATCCGCAGGCTGCGAGCTTCGACGTCGAGGAGATGCAGCTGATGCTGGCCGCGTGCGCCAACAAGCACGCGACCGACCCGGAGGAAGTCTCGAAGCTCTACTGGCAACTCGTGGCGCTCCGGCCTGATTACGCCCACGCCTGGGCGGTCCTCGCCGCCGACGTCGAAATCCTCGCGGAGGGGACGCCGGCCGATGCACCGGCGCATGCGGAAGCCGAGCGATTGGTCCGGCACGCGCTTGCGCTGGACCCGGGCGAGGGCGAAGCGTATTACGCGATGGGATTGCGCCTGCGACACATCGACCAGTGGAAGCGGCAGATGGACGTCCTGCAGAAGGGACACACGATCGACCCCGCGAACGGCCAGGTCGACAGCGAGATCGCGTTCGCACTCGAGCGGGTCGGTCGTTGGCGTGAGGCGGCCTCCTTCCGGCAGCAGGCGCTGAACGCAGATCCGTTCAGTGCCTCCAAGACGGCCAAGCGTGCGCGCCTGCTCGCTTTCGACGGCGACGCGGACGATGCGATCGCCGCGGTGGCCACCGGACGCAGGCGCTTCGGCAAGCACTGCGCGATCGCGCATGCCGACCTCGAGATTCAAGCGCTGTTCGGCGACCCGGCGCGCGCGCGGGCGATCCTGGCCGACAACGCACGTGAACCCAGGTGCTGGGCGCCGACCGAGGCGCTTTGGGCCGGCATCATCGCCGCGCGCGCCGCACCGACGGCCGCGCACGAAGCGGCGCTCGACCGGTTGATCCACGACACGACGCCCACACCCGACAACATCGGGATCGTCGTCGAGGCGCTGGCCCGGCGAGACCGCGTCGACGACGCTTACGCGTTCATCGAGCGCATGGGCGTCGACCTGCGCGATCGGCTGCCGTTCACGATGCTGTTCGGCGTCCTCACGCGAAACCTTCGCGCCGATCCACGGTTCATGACCGTGGCCGCCCGCGCCGGCCTGATCGCGGCCTGGCAGCAGGGCCAAGCTTGGGCCGACTTCTGCGACGCGGGCGGCGTTCCGTACGATTGCCGCACCGAAGCGCAGCGCGCACTGTCGGCGACACCGAGAGCGCTGACGGCGACGAGCGGTTAGGAGCGGGCGCGCTCTTCCAGCACTTCCACGGCGGGCAACGTCTTCCCTTCGAGGAATTCGAGGAACGCGCCCCCGCCGGTCGAGATGTAGCCGACCTTGTCCTCGATGTCGAACTTGGCGATCGCCGCGAGCGTGTCGCCGCCCCCCGCGATCGAGAAGCCCGGCCCCGACGCGATGGCCTGCGCGAGCCGCTCCGTGCCGCCCGCGAACACGTCGAACTCGAACACGCCGAGCGGACCGTTCCACACGATCGTGCCGGCTTTCGCGACGATCGCGCCGATCAGT
>CAXTPX010000007.1:0-15032 GCA_964246005.1 uncultured Burkholderiaceae bacterium
GGCCGCATGCAGCATCTGTTCGAGCTCGGGAATCAACGCACCGATCGAGACGATCTCCCGTTGTACGTCCTTCCGCCGCGCGAATCCGAGGAGCTGGCGATTGAGCCGGCTGCCGTTGGCGATCGCGCGACGGATGGCGCCGAGCAGTTGATCGGTGCGCTCCTCGGCGCCGAGACGCCGCGCTAGGAGGTCGACGCTTCCGCCGATCACGAGCAGGAGGTTGTTGAAATCGTGCGCGACGCTGCCCGTCAATCGACCGACCGCCTCCATCTTTCGCGATTGCCGCAACCGGTCCTCGACCGCGTGCCGTTCGGTGACGTCGGTGACGATCCCGACGATGCGCAACGCGACACCGGATTGGTAGACCGTCTCGCCGCGGAAGTGCAACCAGCGGACGCTCCGATCGTCGGCACGGCGGATGCGGTGCTCGAAGTCGACGAAGCCGGTCGTGGGGGCCTCGTGCAACGCGGCGGTGACCGCCGCGCGGTCTTCCGGTACGAAGTGCTCCAGCGCGGCCGCCAGGTCCCAGTGCTGCAACAGCGTCGGATATCCGAACAGCTGGTCGTGACGGACCGACCGCACGGTCTCCCCGCTCTTCAGGTCCAGCACCCAGCGCCCCATGTCCGCCGCAGCGAGCGCGATGCGCAGGTGCTGCTGCGCGCGGTCGCGCTCGTCGCGAGCCCTGATCGAAATGCGCAACAGCTCCTCGTTCATCTCGCGCAGCTCGTCGTTCGGCCCGACCTCCGGCGCGGTCGGACGTGCTCGCGTCACGTGGCGCCGATCGACGGGCGACACCACCGACAGACAGGCGCTGCACTCGACGACCGCGGCCTCGCTGTACGAACGCCAACGGCCCGGGCCGATCGCCCTCGCGCAATACATCGCGGCGTCGGCACGGCCGATCAGGGTCTCGACGTCGTGACCGTGGTCCGGATAGAAGCTGATGCCGATGTTGCAGCGGGTCGTCGCGGCGCTGCCTTCGAGACCGAGCAGAAGGTTGCGCGAAGCCGACGCCGCGTCGCGGTCGTGGGCGACGTCGGTCAGTAGGACGACGAACTGATCGCCGGCCAGGCGACACACCGTATCCGCAGTGCGGACCGACCCCGCCAGACGCCGTGCGACGTCGACGACGAGGCGGGTATCGGCCTCGTCGCCGACGCTATCGCCGACCGACAGGAAGGCGTCGAAGTCGACCAGCAGGAGGGCCAGCCGGCCATCGTGACGGTCGGCGAGCGCCGCCGCCTGCGCGAATCGAACGACCAGGGTCTCGAGCGTCGGCAGCCCGATCTGCCGGTCGATCCCCGCGAGGCGGGCGACGTCCCGGGTCGCGATGGCGGACCGCTCCAGCTCCGCCCGTGAGCGACCCGCCATGCGGCCGAGCTGCTCGTCGACGTCGAGCTTCGCGACATCCGAAACCGATCCGGGCGTCCCGCGTTGCACGGAATCCATTCGGTCCACCTTCCGGTCGATGCGGTCCCTGGACAGCGCCCGCCACACCCGCGTTCAGTCGATCAACCCGTTCTTCAACGCGTAGTACGTCAGCGCCGCATTCGTCGTCAGGTTCATCTTGCTCAGGATGCGCGTGCGATGCGTGGCCACCGTCTTGACCGAGAGGGTCAGGTGCCGCCCGAGGTCCGAGACCGTCATCCCCGAGGCGAGGAGATGGAAGACCTGCAACTCGCGCGGCGAGAGTTTTTCGTGCGGTGCCTTGTGCAGATCACCTTCGGTCGCGCCGGTCGCGAGCTGTTCGGCCAAAGCCGGGCTGACGTACTTCAGTCCGGTCAGCACCGTCCTCGTCGCATGGACGATTTCGTCGGCCGCATTGCTCTTCTCGAGATAGCCACTGGCCCCGGCCTTCAACGCGTTCAACCCGTACTGCTCCTCGGCGTGCATCGAGAAGACCAGGACCGGCACGTCGGCACGCAGCTTCTTCATCGTGCGCAACACGTTCATCCCGTCGCCATCGGGCATCGAGAGATCGAGCAGCACGCCATCGACGGACCGCCTGGCGATCAGGTCGAGCGCTTCCTCGCAGGTCGCCGCTTCGCAGTCGATGACGAGGTCGGGACAGCAGGCGAAGAGTTGGTGGATGCCGTCGCGAACGATGGCGTGGTCGTCGACCAGCATCAGGCGCCGGATCGCTGCATTCGTCGATCGCACCGAAACGGCCTGCAGTCCCCCGGCAGGACCTGTGGACCTCACTTCGGCGGGTTCGATCGAGAGCGACATGCAGTCAAGCTACAGCGGCCCCGCACGACGGTTTGTTCGCTGGCGCACTTACAGCAAGAAATAAAAGCTATGCACTATCGGGCCGCAGCGCTACCTTATGTCTGCTACCGAACATACAACGGCGAAGGGCTCCGCTACGCTGCGTCGCGCTCCCCGCCCGCCTCGGTCGTCGAACCTGCCTGGCTCGCATGTCCCCACTGGCCGACTCGAAGAAGAACCTCCTGCTGGCGGCGCTGCCCGCGGGGGACTTCGACCGTATCGCTCCGACCATCGAGCCGGTGGAGATGGGGCTCGGTACGGTGCTCTACGAGCCCGGCGAGAAACTGCGCTTCCTCTACTTCCCGATCACGGCGATCGTGTCGCTGCTCTATGTCACGAAGAACGGCGATTCGACCGAACTCGCCGTGACCGGCTACGAAGGCGCCGTCGGGATGGCGCTCTTCATGGGCGGCAGCACCACGAACAGTCGCGCGATCGTCCAGAGCGCAGGCCAGGGATTCCGTCTGCCGGGCGCGGTCCTTGCCGAGGAATTCCGGCGTGGCGGGTCGCTGCAATGGTTGCTGCTGCGCTATACGCAGGCGCTGATCGCGCAGATGGCGCAGACCGCCGTGTGCAACCGCCACCACTCGCTCGACCAGCAGCTGTGCCGCTGGCTGCTGATCAGTCACGATCGGCTGAACAGCAACACGCTGCGAATGACGCAGCAGATGATCGCCAACATGCTCGGCGTGCGACGTGAAGGCGTGACCGAAGCGGCGCAGCGGCTCCAGGCCGCGAGCGCGATCCGCTACTCGCGAGGCGAGATCACGATCGTCGACCGATCGATCCTCGAAGGGCGGGTCTGCGAGTGTTACGAAGTCGTGAACGCCGAGTACACCCGGCTGCTACGGGACGTTCAGATCCCCCGCGCCACGCTGAGCGACGGCGCGCGCCACTGAGCGTCCTGCGAACCCCTTCGCGCCGGCATCGGCGGTGGCGCACTCAGCGTCCCGATTCAGCGTCTCTCCTCGTGTTGTCGCTGCAGGACCACGAGGAACATCGGGATGCGGCATCGGCTGAAAACGGCAGGTAACGCGTTGCTCAGGCGACTGCCGAAGGCCGAGGTCGCGCCGATCGAAGCGCACCGGGGCTCCTCGCCGCCGCCTGCAGCTGTTACGAGCGCCAGCCGCCCGTCACGGCACCAGCCGCCACTCGCCGCCCTTGATCTGCACCATCACGCGCGCCCGTTGATCGAGCCCGAGGTGGTCGGCCCTGCTCATGTTGACGACGCCGTTGGTCGAAGGCGCATCGTGGATCGCCTCGAGCGCGTCGCGTAGGGCGAGCCGGAATTCGGCCGTGCCCGGCTGCGCCTTCTTCAGCGCTTCAGGAACGGCTCGCTGCAACAGCAGGCCCGCGTCCCATGTGTACGAAGCGAACGCGGCGACGTTGCCGGCGCCGAACTTCGCCTCGTACTTCTTCACGAAGTCGACCGCAGGCTTCTTGACCGGGTTGGCATCGGGCAGTTGCGACGCGACCATCACCGGGCCGGTCGGCAGGTAGGTCCCCTCGCAGTCCTTCGCGCACACGCGCAGGAACTCGCGGTTCGCGACGCCGTGGTTGTGATAGATGCGACCCTTGAAGCCGCGCTCGATCAGCGTGCGCACCGGCGTCGCGGCCGGCGTGCCGGACGCGCCGATCACGACCGCATCGGGACTCGCCGACAACAACTTGAGGATCTGACCCGTCACGCTGGTATCGATCGGCGCGAAGCGTTCGTTCGCGACGACCTTGATGCCCTTCAGCTCCGCATACCGCGCGACCTCGGTGTAGAACGCCTCGCCCAGCGCGTTGTTGAAGCCGATGAACGCCATCGTCTTCACGCCGGCATTGCTCATGTTCTCGGCGATCGCGGTCGCCATCATCACGTCGGACTGCGGCGTCTTGAACATCCACGAACGATTGGCATCCATCGGCTCGACGATGCGCGACGAAGACGCGAGCGTGATCGCGGCGGTCCTGCCTTCGCCGAGCACCGGCAGCATCGCGAGCGAGTTCGGCGTCGTCGTCGACCCGATGATCGCGTCGACCTTGTCCTCGCTGATCAGCTTGCGGACGTTCGTGACCGTCGTCGTGGTGTCCGACGCATCGTCGAGCACGATGTACTCGATCTTCTTGCCGCCGATCTCGCGCGGCAGCAGCTCGACGGTGTTCTTCTCCGGAATGCCGAGCGATGCAGCCGGGCCGGTCGACGAGACCGTCACGCCGATCTTGATCTGTGCGACGGCGGAGCCGCCGGCCGACAGCAGTGCGATCGAGATCGCCGCGACCGACCACGCGGGCAATGGGGAACGGATCATGGGTCTCCTCTTGTGGAATCGACGTCGACTGGCGCGACGCTACCCGGCCATTCTAGTGGCGCGGGCCGGGTCGACGTTCGTCGCGAGCCCGCGAGACGGTCAGCCGGCGAGCCGGAACGTATTGCGGCCGGCGCGCTTGGCCTCGTAGAGCGCCTCATCGGCCCGCTTCATCAGCGTCGAGGCGGGCTCGTGCGGATGGGCCCGCATCGCGATGCCGATGCTGGTCGTCACGTGCACGACCTGGTCGTCCATCGTGAACGGCTTCTCGACGGCCGCGATGATCTTCCGCGCGATGAACTGCGGCTCGTCGTCGCTGTGCATTCCTTCGAGCAACACGACGAACTCGTCCCCCGACAGGCGTGCGACCGCGTCGCTCGTGCGGACGCAGTCGGCGAGCCGTTCCGCGAAGTCCTTCAGCAACAGGTCTCCACCGGCATGCCCGTACCGATCGTTGACCTGCTTGAAGTGATCGATGTCGAGGAACATCAGCGCGAGCGGCTGGCGGTCGACGTCGTTGCCGTCGAGCACGCGGGCGAGCGTCTCGTTGAACTGGTTGCGGTTCGCGAGGCCCGTCAACGTGTCGAACTGCGCGAGCCGGGTCAACCGCTCCTCGGCCTCCTTCGACTTCGAGACGTTGTGGATCATCCCGTAGACGCCTCGCACGTTGCCGCCGGCTTCGGCGCGATCGGGGATGAAGTTGCATCGCAACCAGCGCGGTCCCACGTCCGTGCGGACCGGAACCTCCATCTCGAACTCGAGCGTTTCGCCGCGCAGGCAGCGCAGGAAGTGATAGTCCAGCCTGGCCGCGAGTTCCGGCGCCATCAGCCGGTCGAACGACTCGCCGATGACCTGGTCGAGAGGCCGTTCGAGCCATTTCTCGAACGCGCGGTTCGCGAACCGGAAGCGACGCGCCTCGTCCACGTAGCAGACCATCGCCGGCAGGTTGTCGGTGATCAGCAGCAGCCGCTTCTCGCTCTCGGCGAGCAACAGCTCCGCCGTCTTCCGCTGCGTGATGTCGTGCGCGAATGCGTAGACCCCCGCGACCTCGCCATCGGCGCCGACGTCCGGCACGTACGTCACGAAGAAGTGCGTCATCCGTCCGTCGACCAACGCGGAAATCTCCACGCATTGCCGTTCGCCGGCGATCGCCCGCTGGACCCGCGGGGCGATGTCGCGATAGAGCGCCTCGCCGCGAACTTCGCGAATCGTGCGGCCGATCATGTCCGAAGGCACGTTCGCGAACGGTCCCGCGTGTTCGTTGACGAAGCGGTAACGCTCGTCGCGATCGATGTAGGTGATCTGCTCGGGCACGTTGTCGGTGATGGCCTTCAGCTGCGTGCGGCTCGCCGCGAGCGCCAGGTCGCGCTGCTCGATGGCGGCTGCCATGCGGTTGAAGTTCGCCGCCAGCGTCGCGATCTCGCCGCCGGTAGCGACCGCGCTGCGATGCGCGAGCTCGCCGCGTCCGAGTCGCTCGGTATCGTCGGCGAGCTGCATCAGCGGAGTCGTGGTCCACGCGGCGACGCGCCCCGCGATCAACATCGCGAGGGCGAAGATCGCGAGGCCGATGCCGAGATTGCGCAGCAGCCGATCGCCGATCGGTCCGGTCACCTGCTCGATCGGCTCGCCCGCCATCACGATCCATGGCCAGCGACCGACGACCGCATAACCGGCGAGGCGCTGACGCCCGTCGATGCCGGTCTCCTCGCGCGTGCCGCCGCGCGATGCGAACGCAGCCGTCAGCCCCGCCACGTCGCCGACCTGCTTGCCGATCCACAACTCGGGCTCGACCGAACGGGCGACGATCGTCCCGCGCTGGTCGAGGATCGTGACGAGCGACGAGTCGGTGATCAGGTTGTCGGGGTCGATCACCGCGATCAGCTGGGTCGTCCGGATCGCCATCGAGATGACGCCGACGACACTGCCTTTCACGTCGATGACCGGTCGCGCGAACTGGATGATGTTGAGGCCGGTCGTGCGGGACCGGATCGGACCTTCGAACGCGAGGTCGCGGTGCGCGACCGCCTCCTGGAAGTACACCCGATCCTTCACGTTCACCTTGCGCGTCGCCGAGCGCTGATCGAGCGACGCGATCGCATCGCCCGCGGGCGACCACACGCCGATATTGTCGACGGACTTCGGCAGGTAGCCGTGCATGCTGTGCAGCAGCCGATCGATCTCCGGGAGATCGTCGATGCGACCGCTCACCGACTGCGCGATCGTGGCGAGCAGGCGGTCGACCTGTTCGATGTGGTCCTCGAAGCGCGACGCGACGAGCGTGGCGTTGGCGCGTGCGCGATCGCGCACGTGCTCCTTCTCGAGGATCGCCTGCTGGGCCGCCGACCACACGATGTACGCGAGGAACGGCAACCCGAAGGCGAGCACGACGATGCGGAAGCGCCAGCGGATGTGCAGTTCCCCGAGACCCGAGCCCTGCAGGCGCGTCCGCAACGAACCACCGATCGACGACCACAACGTGGCCGGTCGACTCGAGGGCGACGATCCGGTCACGCGCGACCCGGTTTCGTCACGGGCGACGGCAGGCGGACGACGGAGCGACGGCAGACGATCATGCGGCTATCGACGAAGAGCCCGCCGCGCGGCGCAGCGATGCTGAGACCCTATCGGCCCGGGCGACGCGTTCTTGAGCGGCTTCCGACCGATTCGCTCGACGCGGAAACTCAAACCGCGTCGCGCACGCGTCGTTCGGCGAGTGCGACGAACCACGTCAGACTGTCCGGATTGGCCATCGCGTCGCGATTGACGACCTTGTCGAGCGGCTGGCCCATCAACAACTTCTTGACCGGCAGCTCGAGCTTCTTCCCCGAGAGCGTGCGCGGCACCGCGGCGATCGGGAAGACCTCGCTCGGCACGTGCCGTGCCGACATCGCCTTGCGGATCTCCGTGTTGATGCGCGCGATCAGCGTCTCGTCGAGCACGTGTCCGTCGCGCAGCACGACGAAGAGCGGCATCCACGACTCGCGGCCGAGGTATTCGAGGTCCACGACGAGGCTGTCGAGCACTTCGGGCAGCGCCTCGACCGCGCGATACAGCTCGGCCGTGCCCATCCGGATGCCGTGCCGGTTGATGGTTGCGTCAGACCGGCCGTAGATCACGGCACCGACCGTGTTCGAGCCGTCGTCCTCGCGATGCGGGATCAGCTTGATCCAGTCGCCGTGGCGCCACACGCCGGGATACGTGTCGAAGTAGCTCTCCGTCAGGCGACGGCCGCCTTCGTCGTTCCAGAAATAGAGCGGCATCGACGGGATCGGTTCGGTGCAGACCAGTTCGCCCACCTGGTCGAGCACTGCGAGGCCCTGCTCGTCGAACGCCGCGACGGCCGCGCCGAGCCCCCGGCACTGCATCTCGCCCGCGCGGACCGGGAGGATCACCGACCCGCACGTGAACGCCGCTGCGAGGTCCGTGCCGCCCGAGATCGGCCCGAGCCACACGTCTTCCTTCACCTGCGCGTAGATCCAGCGATAGGCATCGTCGGACAGCGGCGAGCCGGTCGAGCCGAGCGACCGCAACGCGGAGAGGTCGAAGTCGCGACCCGGCGCGAGGCCGGCCTTCAGGCACGACGCGTAGAACGCGGCACCGGCACCGAAGAAGCGCAGCCGGCGCTCGGCCGCGAAGCGCCACAGCGTGTTCCAGTCGGGCACGCCCGCGTTGCCGTCGTAGATGCAGACGGTCGCGCCGCACAGCAGCGCCGCGACCTGCGAGTTCCACATGATCCAGCCGCTGCTCGAGTACCAGTGGAAGCGGTCGCCGGGCGCGATGTCGAGTTGCAGGCGCGTGTCCTTGATGCCGACCAGCGCGGCGCCGCCGTGTCCGTGGACGATCGCCTTCGGCGTGCCGGTCGTGCCGCTCGAATAGACGATCCACAA
Source organism: uncultured Burkholderiaceae bacterium (assembly GCA_964246005.1). Classification (GTDB taxonomy): domain Bacteria; phylum Pseudomonadota; class Gammaproteobacteria; order Burkholderiales; family Burkholderiaceae_D; genus CAHJXF01. The sequence continues at coordinate 8,450 of CAXTPX010000007.1, forward strand.
CGGGTGATCGAACGGCACCGGGACACACGCGAGGACGGCGTCGGCCGCGGCGATGCAGTCGGCCCAGTCGATGCAACGCTCGACATGAGCCGGCACGCGGGTCATCAATGCCGCGGCCGCCAGCGAACCGGCATCGACCGTCGGCACGACGATCACCGTCCGCACGGTGGGCAACGCTTCGAGCAGGCCGACGACCGTGTCGCGCCGGTCGTAGACCTTGCCGCCGTAGCGATACGCAACGCACGCGATCAACGCCACCGGCTCGATCTGGCGGAAGCGGTCGAGCACGCCGACCGGCCCCATGTCGGGTGCGCACACCGACCAGATCGCGCCGATGCTCGCGACCGCGAGGAACGAGACGATCGTCTCCGGCACGTTCGGCAGGTAAGCGACGACGCGATCGCCCGCGACGACGCCGCTCGCGGTCAGCGTCGCGGCGAGCGCCGCCACGCGGCGCTCGAGCTCGGGCCAGGACACATCGGGTCGATCGCCCGTCTCGTCGCGAAAGACGATTGCCGGATGGTCGGCATCGGCGACCATCCGACCATGACGAAACACCTCGGCGGTGTAGTTCAACGTGGCGCCGTCGAACCACTGTGCGCCGGGCATCACGTGTCGGTCGAGCACACGCGCGTACGGCGTCGGCGAGGTGAAGCCGAAGAAGTCCCAGATCGACTGCCAGAAGTCCTCGACGTGGTCGACGCTCCACTGCCACAGCGCCTCGTAGCCGTCGAACGAGAGGCCGCGCGTGCCGCGGAGCCAGTCGCGATACGCGGTGACCTGCGCGTCGGCGATGCGTTGCGGGGACGGACGCCAGAGGATGTCGCTCATCGGCGGCGTGCCGTCATGTGCGCCAGCTCGGATCGACGCGATCGATCTGCCGCGTCATCGCGTCGAACACGTCCTGACCTGCGCCGTAACGGGGGTCGAACTGCAGCGCGTCGCGCGTGCACGCGACCTGCACCGCCTCGGAGATCGGGATCATCGCACCGAGTCCGGCCGACGCCACCTGCACTTCGCACGCCCGGTTCAGCAACCACAGCACGGCCAGCGTGCGCGGCACCGTGTCGCCCCACGCGAGGAGGCCGTGGTTGCGCAGGATCACCGCGGGTTTGTCGCCGATGTTCGCGATCAGCCGCGGGCCTTCGTCCGCATGCACCGTGATCCCTTCGAAGTCGTGGTACGCGAGCTTGCCGTGCAACTGCGCCGCGTAGAAGTTGGTCATCGACAGACCCTGCTGCGAGCACGCGACGGCCATCCCGGCGGTGGTGTGCACGTGCATCACGCAATGCGCGTCCGGCATCGCCCGATGGATCGCCGCATGCACGGTGAAGCCGGCCGGGTTGACGAGGCCGGGCGACGCGACGCCGGGGTTCTCGACGATGCGACCGTCTAGGTCGATGCGGACCAGGTTCGATGCGCGGACCTCGCTGTAGTGCAGTCCGAACGGGTTGATCAGGAAGTGCGGTGCATCGGACGACGAGGTCGCGAGGCGCAACGTGATGTGGTTGTAGATCAGCTCGGTCCAGCCGAGATGGGCGGCGATGCGATAGCAGGCCGCGAGCTGGAGGCGGGCGGCCCACTCATCGGCGTCGAAGTGGCTCGGCCGGCCGTCGGTCGACCGATCCTGCAACGATTGAATGGTGACGGGCGCATTCATGAAGGGTTCTCCATCGGTGTGCGGCGAAGGCCGCCCTCAGTCTAGCGGACGCCGCAGCCTACCCTGGCGATGTCACGGGCGTCGCGAGGCGCCGAACCAGGTCGAGAGGTCGCGCTGCGGCCGGGCGAGGCTGTAACCCTGCATGCTCGCGCAGCCCGCCGCCTCGAGAAGGGCAGCCTGCCCTGCGGTTTCGACGCCCTCGGCCACGACGCGCAGCTCGAGCCGCGCGGCGAGGTCAAGCACGCCCTCGACGAGCGCGCGCGCATGTCGATCGTGCTCGATATCGCAGACCAGCGTCCGGTCCAGTTTGAGGATCTGGAACGGCAGTTGGCGCAGCAGCGAGAAGTTGGAATAGCCGACGCCGAAGTCGTCGACCGCGATCCGGATGCCGAGGCCGACGAGCGTATCGAGCATCTCGCGCGTCGTCGCACGGTCGTGCAGCAGCGCGTTCTCGGTGATCTCGATGACCAGGGCGCCGTCGGGGAAGCCGTGTTCGGCCAGCAGCGCCGGAAGGCGACCGACTGCCCAGCCCTGGTTGAATTGCGACGGCGACACGTTGACCGACAGATACTCGAGCGAACCGGTCGCGATCGCCTCGGACGCCTCTCGAAACGCCCGTGCCAGCATGTTCTCCATCATCGTGTCGAGCAGGCCGAGCGCTTCGACATGGTCGAGGAAGTCGACCGGCGTGCGGACCTCGCCGTCCGCGCGGTGCCAGCGCGCCAGCACCTCGGCGCCGGTGAAGCGACCCGATGCGCAATCGCGGATGGGCTGGTACCAGGGCTCCATGCGATCGTCGAGGACCGCCTGACGGATCTCCACGTCGAGGGCGGCCCGTCGCTCGACCGCGGCCCGGAGCGCCGGTTCGAACATCGTCACGCGGGCACGTCCGCCGCGCTTCGACTCGTACAGCGCGAGGTCGGCGTCGCGCAGCAGCGCATCGGCATCGCACGCGTCCGCCCGGGATTCGGCGACGCCGATCGAGCACGTGCACGCGACGTTGCGCCCGTCGACGAGCGCGGGCCGGCACAGCGTTCGCAACAGCCGGTGCGCCAGGGTCAGCGAGCCCCGATGCGGGCCGACGTCTTTCGCGATCACCGCGAATTCGTCGCCCCCCAGCCGGGCCACCACGTCCCCGGGCCGCAACGCGTCGACAAGTCGCCGCGCGAAATCGATCAGCAGGGCATCGCCCGCCGCATGCCCCAGCGTATCGTTGACCGACTTGAAGTCGTCGAGATCGATCAGCAGCGTCGCCATGACGGCTCCGTTCGCGTTCGACTCCGACAGCGTGGCGCCGAGATGCCGCGCGAACGACGCGCGGTTCGCGATGCCGGTCAGCCCGTCGACTTCCGCCCGCCGCACGGCGAGCTGTCGTTCGAGCGACAACTCCCGCGTGCGCGCCTCGACCCGCACCTCGAGATCGCTGGCGAGCGCGCTGAGCGCCCGGTTCGCTTCGAACAGCTCGAGCGACTTCGATTCGAGCAGCTGTTCGGCTTCACGGCGTGCGCGGCGCTCGCGCTCGAGGCGCGCCTCGAGCCGTCGCAGGCGATCGGCCACGCAAGGGTCGACCTCGGCCGGGCCGAGCACGACTTGCAGCGGGGCGGGAATCACCGCTCGTCGACCTCGATGACGAAGCGGGTCGCATCGCCGAACGGGTGCGCCTCGACCCGTGCGACGACCCCGAAGCGGACGGCGCTGCCGACGATCAAACCCTCGGCCAGCGCCTCCATGCGGCGCGGGCTGCGATACACCATCGTCATGCGCGCATCGGCCCGCTCCTCGACGCGGAACGTCGGCAGCTCGGCATCCGGATAGAGCTTGCGAACCTCGACATGAATGTGGCCCTCGACACTCGCGAGGAAGTCGAAGAACGAGTCGGCGCGCTCGAAGAAGGCCGGATGGTCGCGCGCGAACGAAGCGCTCAGATGCGTACCGAAGGCACGGACGAGGTCGGCGGGCGGCTCCGCGGTGCGTTCGGCCAGCGCGGTGCACAGCAAGACCATTTCGCCATGGCTGTAGGTGCCGACCGTCGTGTAGGCGCCGCCGCTCGGCAACGCGCTGACTTCGACGATGTCGTCCACCATGTCGTCGCCGTAGCGGTCGGCGACGAACTCGAGGAACTCGGTGAAGACGATGCCCTTCATGATGCTTGCCGCCCCGGTTGTCGGCCGACCTTCGCGCGTGGCGCGAGGCCGGTCGTCCTCGCGTGCGCGCCGACCGGCCGGCGGCCCGGTCGTGACCGGACGTTCGGACACCCGGCGTCTCAAGGAAGGATCGGCCTCGCAGACGCGAACCTGAGGGTACTCGGGGAACCGGTCGAAGGGACGCGGCGATCAGCCCCGGGCGGCACGCAACGCCCGCATCCACCACGTCAGCTCTTCGAACATGACGTCGAAGCGCTGGTCCTCGCGCGGGTCGGCGGTGAAGACGCCGTCCCTGATCTTGTCGGCGACCGATCGCAGGTGCACGGCCGTCGGCAGCGGCGCCATCTCGAGCTCGACCAGCACCAGCCGCAACTGCTCGATGCCGCGAGCGCCCTCCGCGTTGCCGAACGAGACGAACGACGCCGGCTTGCGGTTCCACTCGGCATACAGGTAGTCGAGCGCGTTCTTCAGCGCCGCCGTGTAGCCGTGGTTGTACTCGGGACTCACGAACAGGTACCCGTCACCGCGGGCGATGGTCTCGGCCCAGCGCTGCTGCAGTGGATCCTCGTAGCCGCCCTGGCTCGGGAACTTCGCGAGGTCGAACATCGGCAGGTTCCACGTCTTCAGGTCGATCAGCTCGACCGTCACGCCGTCACGATTCGATGCGCGCTCGAACGCCCATTGCGCGACGGGTTCCGAGCGGCGGCCGGTGCGGATACTGCCGAGGATGATCTGGAGGTGCATGACTTCCCGATGGTCAAGCCTGACTGCCTGCACGGTCGCCGGGCGATGCGAATGCGGCCGGCGAGATGATGCGTCCCCGCATCCCGGCGTCCCGCAAAAGCAGCTTGTCGCCGGTCACCAAAACATGTCCGACCGCGCAGCGAGCAGTTCCCGCAGCGGTCGATCGCCCGGATCCGATGCGCGTGGCGCATCGCAGGGCGGCAACATGATGGCGTGCTGCACGAGATCGGTCAGGATGGGTTCGATCTCGACGACCGTCAATCCGTGCAACTTGCGCGAGGCCGGCCGTACCACACGGCGTGACATTCGGCCGGTAGCGCCTGGGAAAGGGCGAACGGAAATGCGGCGGTCATCATTCCGTCGAGGACAAGCGCGACCGGCGAAGCTCTTCCTCACTCCGTCCGCTTGTCCCCCAACCCCAGATAACTCTCGATCACTTTCGGATTGTTCGCGAGTTCCTTCGCCGGCCCCTGCAGCGTCACCGAGCCGGTCTCGAGCACGTAAGCGTAATCGGCGACCTGCAGCGCGGCGCGCGCGTTCTGTTCGACCAGCAGCGTCGCGACGCCGGTCGTGCGCAGCGCCGCGATGATGTGGAAGATCTCGCGCACGATCTTCGGCGCGAGGCCGAGGCTCGGCTCGTCCAGCATCAGGATCTTCGGCTTGCCCATCAACGCGCGACCGACCGCGAGCATCTGCCGCTCGCCGCCCGACAGCGTGCCCGCCTCCTGCCGACGCCGCTCCTTCAGGCGCGGGAACAGCGCGAACACGTGATCGAGTTCGTCGGCCCAGCGCTTGTGCTCGTCGCTGCGCCGCTGACGATAACGACGGAAGCCACCGAGCATCAGGTTGTCCTCGACGCTCATGCTGCCGAACAGCTCGCGCTTCTCGGGCACGAGCGCCATGCCGGCCGACACGCGCTGTTCGCAGCCGCGCAACTCGACCCGCTCGCCTTCATAAGCGATCGCGCCAGCGCAGTGGCCGTTGGTCGGCAACGATCCCATCAACGCGTTCAAGAGCGTCGACTTGCCGGCACCGTTCGCGCCGATCACCGTGACGATGCGGCCCGGCGCGACGTCGAGATCGGTCGGCGCGAGGGCACTGACCTTGCCGTAGCGGGCCGACAGGCCGCGCACCGACAGCACCGGGGTCACGGCGTCGGTTGTCGTCATGCCGGCTGCCCCAGTTCGAGGTCGTCGTCGATGCCACCGAGATAGGCCTCGAGCACCTTCGGATCGCTCTGGATCGCCTTCGGCAAGCCTTCGGCGAGCTTGCTGCCGAACTCCATCACGACGAGGTGGTCGGTCAGGCCCATCACGAATTCCATGTCGTGCTCGACGAGCAGGATGCTCATGCCCTCGGCCCTCAATTGCTTCAACACGCCCGCGAGCGCGACCTTCTCCTTGTAACGCAGCCCCGCGGCCGGCTCGTCGAGCAGCAACAGCACCGGGTCGGACGCGAGGGCCCGGGCGATCTCGAGGATGCGCTGCCGGCCGAGCGCGAGGTTGCCCGCCTGCTCGAACAGGTAGCCGCCGAGGCCGACGCGCTTCAGCTGCGTCGCCGCCTCGTGTCGCAGCCGCGCCTCCTCGGCGCGGTCGAGCCGGAGCGACGCGCGCAGCATGCCGACCGACGAACGCAGGTGCGCGCCGAGCGCGACGTTGTCGATCACCGTCATGCCGGCGAGAAGCTGCACGTGCTGGAACGTGCGGCCAACGCCCTTCGCGCTGATCTGTCGCGCGAGTGCGCCGTCGATGCGGTCGCCGCGGAAGAGGACTTCGCCGCGCGTGATCGGCAGCACGCCGGTGACGAGGTTGAACGTCGTGCTCTTGCCGGCGCCGTTCGGACCGATCAGTCCCATGATCTCGCCCGCCCGCACCTTGAAGCTGATGTCGTTGACGGCGACCAGTCCGCCGAACTCCTTGCGGATCGCGCGGACCTCGAGCACCACCTCGCCCGCGGCCGGACGCTCGCGCCGCGGCAATGGTTCGGCCTCGCGCACCGTGCGGGCGTCGGTGACCGCCCCAGCTTCCGGCTCGCC
>CAXTPX010000008.1:0-2212 GCA_964246005.1 uncultured Burkholderiaceae bacterium
CCGACCGGCTCCGGCAAGACCACCACGCTGCACTCGATCCTCGGCCACCTCAACACGCCGGAGACCAAGATCTGGACCGCCGAGGATCCGGTCGAGATCACGCAGAAGGGCTTGCGCCAGGTCCAGATCAACCGCAAGGCCGGCCTCGACTTCGCGACCGTGATGAAGTCGTTCCTGCGCGCCGACCCCGACATCATCATGGTCGGCGAGATGCGCGACAAGGAGACCGTGGCGATCGGCATCGAGGCGTCGCTGACCGGCCACCTGGTCTTCGCGACGCTGCATACCAACAGTGCGCCCGAGTCGGTGACGCGGCTGCTCGACATGGGCATGGACCCGTTCAATTTCGCCGATGCGCTGATCGGCATCCTGGCGCAGCGGCTGGCGAAGAAGTTGTGCGTCTGCAAGGAGGCGTACACGCCGGACTCTGCCGAGATCCGCGCGTTCGTGACCGAGTACGCCGAGGACCTGCAGGTGTTCCCCGCGTGGAAGACCGAACCGCAGGCCGAGGCGAAGCGGCTCTACGACAGCTGGGTGACGCAGTACGGCGTCGCGGGCAAGCTGGTCTTCCATCGCGCGAAGGGCTGCGAGAAGTGCGGGCAGACCGGCTACAAGGGCCGGATCGGACTGCACGAGCTGATGGTCGGCAGCGACGCGATCAAGAAGAACATCCAGGAGCACGCCCGCGTCGCCGACATGTTCGTGACCGCGATCGGCGACGGCATGCGCACGCTGCGCATGGACGGGATGGAGAAGGTGCTGTCGGGGGTGACGGATCTGAAGCAGGTGCGGGCGGTTTGCGTTCGGTAGGGGTCGCGACCCTGGAGTCGCGTCATTGAAAGTCACGGCGTACTTCGTTGCAACGCGCGTGCGGCCGGATCGTGCCGGTATCCGCGACGAATGGATCGAGCGAGTGTCGAGCATGCCGGCTCATGAATTCGTGCAGGCCGATGGTCGTTTTCGTCGCTGGTCCGCCATCGCCGAAGCGGAAGGCCGGTATCTGCGGGTTGTCTTGCTGCCCGATGGCGAGACAGTCCACAATGCTTTTTTCGACAGAGGCTTTCGACCGTGAGGATCCGATATTTTGCTGATACCGATACGTTGCTGATCGAGTTTCGCAACGTCCCGGTCGTCGAGACGCGGGATCTCGATGAGGACACGCAGCTGGATGTGGATGCCGCGGGCAACATTTGCGCGTTGACGATCGAGCACGCGTCGGAGCGTGCCGACATTCCGCGGTTTTCGTATGAACAAGTTGCGGCTTGACGAGAGCCGTACGGCCTAACACCTGACGGCAAACACCGTCCCGCACCGCGCGAAGGGCTGCGAGAAATGCGGCCAGACCGGCTACAAGTGCCGCGTCGGACTGCAGGAGTTGATGGTCGGCAGCGACGCGATCAAAAAGAACATGCAGGAGCACGCCCGCGTCGCGGACATGTTCGTAACGGCCATCGGCGAGGGGATGCGCACGCTGCGCATGGACGGGATGGAAAAGGTCCTGGCGGGGTGACGGATCTGAAGCACGTGCGGGCGGTGTGCGTTCGGTAGGGGTCGCCGGCTGATCGGGTCGGTGGAACGCCGAGGTACTTCGGGGTCCGACCCTAGGGTTCGACCGGGCGGTCAGGTGCGCCGGACGAGTCTATCGCGCCGATCTACTCGTCGGCGCCATGTCGAAAAAAGCCGAGGCGAGCAATGGTTGAGATACCCCTCTAACACACGATCGCAGCGGGATCGCCAGCCGGACGCCGAGCCGTGACCAGCGCCTGTCGCGATAAATTGTTGAGATGTGACCAATTGCGTCGGGAAGTGTCGCGCTCGGCGGCGAGCTCTCATCCATTTGACGGCCGCGCGGGTGACAGCCGGTTGGAATTCGGCTCCAAGCGGTATGGCACACCGATTGCTTTGCGACCCTTGTGGTAAGCCGTCCCCCTACGATCTGGAGAATTTCATGAGCAAGATGCAAAAAGGTTTCACGCTGATCGAGTTGATGATCGTCGTCGCGATCATCGGTATCCTGGCTGCCATCGCGCTGCCGGCTTACCAGGACTACACCAAGCGGGCGAAGATGTCGGAAGCGATTCTGGCAGCTAGTGCGTGTCGTACGACGATCACGGAGGTTTATCAGTCGGCGTCGGCGAGCAATTGGCCATCCAGCAACCAGTGGGGCTGTGAGGGTTCTGGTTCTAAGTACGTCGAGTCGGTCCAGACCGAC
>CAXTPX010000008.1:2222-7174 GCA_964246005.1 uncultured Burkholderiaceae bacterium
CTCCGGCGTCGTCACTGTTGCAGTGCAAGCCTTTAACGACACGAACATCCCCGATGGCGCTACGGTTCAGCTGAAGCCTTACATCGCTGGAACCGCTGCGGCTGGCGTTGCTGACGTGGGCAAGGCGATCACTGAATGGAAGTGCGGTCCAGGCACCACCGGTACCCCGGTTCCTGCGAAGTTCCTCCCCGGCTCCTGCCGCGGGACGTAATAGTCCACACACTCTCAAGACCTCGCCTAGGCGAGGTCTTTTTTTTATGAAAATCCTCTCTGCTTCATTTGACAGCGTCGCCAACGAGCAAACCGTTGGCAGGTGGGGCTCGGACCGATCGGCTATGTATGTGATCAGCATCGGACTGGCTTGCGCTTGGCTTATCCCGTATCACACGTTTCCGTATTGGGTGTTTTACAGCGAGTACGTCGCCATTTCAGCGATTGTCATCGCGACACTGATGGTGCTGTCCAACCAACGCGCCTCGATAGTCGCGGTGCCGAAGACTGTCGTTTTACCTTTGGCAACCGCAGCGCTTGTCTTGGTGCATGCAATCACTGGCCATATGGCAGCGCCTTGGGACGGCGCAATCGGAATCGCCTATCTTCTGGCGGCAACAGCGGCCATGGTCTTACCGTTCAATCTGTTCCGAGCCGATGCAATCGTCGCGCGGAATCGAGCTTGGAATGCGTTAGCCATAGCCTGCGTCGCCGCGGGTACCGTGTCGGCATTGATCACGTTCTTTCAATACTTAGGAGTCGATAACCTCCTTGGCGACTGGAGTGCCTTTTATTCCGGCGACGCCAACGGACTGAATCGCCCTTATGCAAATCTCGGCCAGCCGAACCAGCTTGCGCTGCTTTTGTGCTGGTCACTGGCAGCCCTGTGGTGGCTGCATCAATCGAGAAAGCTGGGGAATGGCTTGGCGTTGTTGATCTCTGGCTTGCTATTGGCAAGCCTCGTCGTGACTCAGTCGAAGATCGCATGGATGATCGTACCGGTCATCGCGGGAGCAAGCGTACTGGGACATCGGGTAGCCGGCGTGCGTCGCATCTCGCCGACGGTCGTCGTGGTGCTTGCGCTTTACTTCATTGCGATGATTGTCCTCTTGCCCAATTTTGGCGAGATCATCGGCACCCACACACAGTCACTCACCGATCGCATGCAAACCAACGCAGTGCGGACGGTGATGATTTTGCAGGGACTTTATATTGGCCTGCAGCACCCTTTGATTGGCGCTGGATGGGGTAGCTTTGGCGAAGCGCAGGTCACGGTCGCCCTGCAATTTGGCGATACGCAGTACGCGATGCACGCTCACAATCTTGTTGCAAACCTAGCTGCCGAAACAGGCTGGATATTTACGCTGGGATTCTGCGCAGCTACTGGCTGGTGGTTCTATACCCGATTCGTTCGCCTGTTGCTCACGCCAGAACGCCTGCTCGCGCTGATGATCCTTTCGGCGGTCGGCCTGCACAGCATGGTCGAATTTCCTCTTTGGTACGCCTACATCCTCGTACCGGTTGGATTGGTCATCGGGCTTGTCGAATCGAGCGCAACAGACACCGTAACAAATCGCGCTTGGTCATTCCCGCGCAAGTTGTTTATGGGGATCGCTCTTGCAAGCGGACTCTGCCTAGCGGCGGCTGCAGCCGACTACCGCAATCTCGTTCAGTCATTTCGGGCGTTCGGCTTCGAGTTGGTTGGATTGAAGTACGCAGAAGGCTCGGTAGAAAGGCCCCGTTGGACCGCACTGCCTCATTACTATGATTATCTGGATTTTGCGCAAGTACGCCCGACGGTTGCAATGACACCGGAAGAGATCGAAAAAGCGGAGCACGTCGCGACCCGCTTTGCTTATGCGCCTGTACTGATGAGACTCGCGACCATCTATGCACTTAACGGACGACCTGACGACGCGGTCGCAATAGTCGCCACGATGCGCAAGCTCTACCCACAGCGGTACACGGAAACCTATCTGGCTTGGAAGACCCTGGCGGAGGAGTTTCCGCAAGTGCTCGCTCCGGTGTACGGCCGGTTGACTCCGCCAAGTTCGAAGTCCGAAGAAGTCCGGTGAATTACACGCGTTTAGACGCTGCGGCCCAGTCCCCCGACTTCCCCCCCCGCTTTTCTAGCAGACGAACATCGGTGATCACCATCCCGCGATCCACCGCCTTGCACATGTCGTAGACGGTCAGCAACCCCACCTGCACGGCCATCAGCGCTTCCATCTCGACCCCCGTGCGGCCGGTGCAGGCCACGGTCGCGGTGCAGCGGACCGACGACGTGACCTCGTCGAGCGTCAGCTCGATGGCCACCTTCGTGATCGCGATCGGGTGGCAGAGCGGGATCAGGTCGCTGGTCCGCTTCGCGCCCTGGATGGCGGCGATGCGGGCGACGCCGAGCACGTCGCCTTTCTTCGCATTGCCCGACGCGATCAGGGCCAGCGTCGTCGGCAACATCACGATGCGACCGGTCGCGACCGCGACCCGTTCGGTCGCGTCCTTCGCGCCGACATCGACCATGTGCGCCTGACCGGCCGAATCGAAATGCGTCAGCCCGCCGTCGCCGTCGGTGGCACCCGGCATCGCGCGATCGTTCACCGTCGCGTGTCCACGTCGACCCGCAACGCGAGCGACGGGCTCGGCTCGAAGCCGAACTGCGCTGCGACCCGGTCGGACTCGATGCGTTGCAGCGGCAGGAGTACCGCCTCTCCACTGCACGACTTCCAGTGCAGACCGATCGCCGACGCGTCTGGCGCGGCGGTCACCGAAGCATCGGCGAAGCGAGCCGATGCGAGGTACGTCATCGCGTCGTCGTCGAGCGCCTCGCCGTCGCCATCGCGCAGCAGCTCGGCGACGAGCGCGGTGTCGTGGTCATGGACCACGCCGATCAGGGGCTCGCCCGCGGCCGATCGGGCCTCGAAGAGGAAGCGGCCCTCGTCGTCGAGCCATGCCGACGACGGCGTCATGGACGCGCCGGTCTGGGCGATCAGCTCCCAGGCGTCCGCGGCGCGCGGATGCAGTCGCCAGACGTACGGCGTGTACTCGAGCTCGACGAAGACCCGCTGCGGCCCGTTTTGGAAGAACCACGTGCGGCCGACCGACGTGTAGTTGCGGTTGATGAACGCCAGCATCGCCGCGTGCGTGATCGGCTTTCTCGGGCCGTCCTTCGCTTCGCCGATCCGCCAACGCCCGCGCGCATCCAGCTCCAGCCAGCCGGTGCAGTCCGGGACGTCGGGCCATCGGGCCAGCGCCTGCTTGACGAGGTCATCCATGCCGCGGTCCCCGGTGCGTTCGATCGGCGGTGTCGAGGGACAGGACACCCGCCGCCTCCGCATGATAACGACCGTCGTCGGCGGTCGCCTGCTTGCCGCGCGCCGCGATGTGACGCGCGAGGAAGCGCAACACGCGGCCGGGCATCCATCGCTCGCCGTCGGGGCCGGCGTGATGGAAGCCGACATGTCCGCCATGCGCCGGGAAGTCGAGCGTCACCGATGCGGAAACTTCATCGTCGCGCGGCAGCGCCGACGCCGGCAGGAACGGGTCGTTCTGCGCGTTGAGGATCAGCGTCGGCACTTCGATTCGTCGCAACAAGGGCTTGCTCGACGCCCGCAGCCAGTAGTCGTCGGCATCGACGAAGCCGTGCAGCGGCGCCGTGACGACGTCGTCGAACGCGTGCAGGTCGCGTGCCGCTTCCATTCGCGCGCGATCGAAGAGGTCCGCATGCTGCCGCAGCTTCTCGCGGCTCTTGGCCTTCAGGCTGCGCAGGAACATCTTCGCGTAGATCCGGTTGAAGCCGCGGCCGAGACTCGCGCCGCCGGCCGCGAGGTCCATCGGCGCGGAGATCGCAGCGGCCGCGGCGACGAGGTTTCCGGCGTCGGCGCATTGCTCGCCGAGCCACTTCAGCACCATGTTGCCGCCGAGCGAGATGCCGACCACGCACAGCGGACCGGGCGCCGGCGTGGCCGATGTGCGCCCGGCGACGATGCGACGCACGATCCAGTCGACCTCGGCGCTGTCGCCCGAATGATAGAAGCGTGGCTGCCGGTTCATCGTGCCACCGCAGCCGCGAAAGTGCGGCACGAGGCCCGACCATCCGCGCAACGACGCGGCCGCCATCAGCCCGCGGACATAGCGGCTCTGCGCGCTGCCTTCGAGGCCGTGGAAGACGACCAGCATCGGCCGCGTCGCATCGTCGGGCGCGCCCGTGACGACGCGATCGACATCGATGCGGTCGCCGTCCGGCGTGTCCCACTGTTCGCGCTCGTAGCGCACCGCGGCGCGGCGCGCGAACAGCGCCGGCACGATGGTCTGCAGATGCGCGCCGGGCAACCACCACGGCGAACGGAAAGCATCCCCCTTCGATCGGCGCGTGTCGGCGGCCCACGCGGCGCGTGGGGTCAGTCGGGTGCGGAACAACGCGACTGGCCGTACGCGAGACGGACGCGAGCCTCGGTACGAAGCGAGCGGGGCTTCACTTGCATCGCTAATGCAACGTGCCGTTCGACGGCGTGTTCATCGCGTCGCTGTCCTGCGGCGTCACCGACGCGTGATGCAGCACCATCCGCCATCCCTGCGCGCCCTTGAAGAAGACGTGCGTGACGAGCATGTTGATCGAGATCGCCTGCGGCGTCTGCTGTGCACCGGGCGGCAGCCCCTCGGTCTTGACGAACGCCATCACGCGCGACAGCACGCTGTGCACCGTCACCAGCGAACCCTGCATCACCTGCGGCTCGGACGGGCGGACGGAGATCGGCCCGTTGGAGAGGATCTCGCGCCACGAGCCCGAGATCGCCTGATGGCCGACCAGTCGCGGGCCGCCGGGATGGATGCAGACGATCTCCTCCTCCTCGGACCAGACGTCCATCAGCGCGTCGAGATCGGCTGCCTCGAGCGCTTCGTAGAAGGCCGTTTCGACGGCCTCCGGCGTGGCATGCAGGCTCTTCATCTTGACCATGACG
>CAXTPX010000008.1:7274-14288 GCA_964246005.1 uncultured Burkholderiaceae bacterium
GGGCTCGTATTCTGCAACGAATCCCGAACCTGTTGTGGCGCGATGCCGACGAGGCAGTTCAGATGGCCGAGCGGGCAAATGCGCTCGAAGCACGGGCTGCAATCGAGATGCAGCCACAGCGTCGTCGCGCGCGGCGACAGCGGCGGGGTGTGGCGCGGGTCGCTCGATCCGAACAGCGCCACCTGCGGTCGCTGCAACGCGGCCGCGACGTGCATCAGTCCCGAGTCGTTGCTGACGACCGACGACGATGCGGCGATCAACGCGATCGCCTCCGACAGGTCGGTTGCGCCGCACAGGTCGTGCAGCCGTGCCGCGTCGTCCGGTGGCAGCGTGACCTCGGCGCGGATCGCTTCGGCCGCCACGCGGTCGCCCTTGCCGCCCACGAGGACCACTTGCGCCGACGGCCGCTCGACCAGCAGCATCGTCGCGAGCGCCGCGAAGTGCGAAGCCGGCCACCGCTTGGCCGGCCCGTACTCCGCGCCGGGACACAGCGCGATCAGCTCGTCGGTCTCGTCGAAGCCGAAGCGCCTGCGCACATCGGTGACGGTCGCTGCTGCGATCGACAACCGCGGCTGCGGCAACGTCGACGGCACGTCGATGCCGGTCACCCGGGCGAGCGCTGCATAGCGCCCACTCATCGCGAGACCCGCATCGGGACCTTCCGCGCGGTGATCGATCAAGCCGTAGCGCGCTTCGCCGCGGTAACCGATGCGCTGCGGGATGCGCGCGAGCCACGGGACGAGCGCCGACTTGAAGCTGTTGGGCAGCACGAACGCCCGGTCGAAGCGATGCGACGCGATGGTTCTCGCGAGCGCGCGCCGCGCAGTCCACTGCAACGCGCCGTGCGCGAGATCGGTCGCGATGACGTCGTCCACCTCGGGCATCGCGGCCAGCACCGGTGCGACCCAGCGCGGCGCGAGCGCGACGATCGTGCCGTCGGGGTCGGCGCGCGCGAGCAGCGTCAGCAGCGGCTGCGCCATCAACGCATCGCCGATCCAGTTGGGCGCGACGATCAGCGTCTTCATCGGCGATTCAAAGCCGACCGCTTGAAGACCGTCGTTCGCGTCTCATCACGTCAGTTCGTCGTTCCCGCCTACGCGGCAACCCGGTGTCGTCGGCTCACGCGCGGCACCGTCACGGACGTCGCTCGCTTCCCGCTTTCGCGGGAATGACGAAGCCGAGAGGGCTGGGCTCCATGCTCGAGCGAGCATCCGCTAGCGCCTTGCCTGCAGCGGCCAGTCGACTCAATGCCCGTGCACGACCGTCCCCGGCTTCAGCACGTAGCGCGTCCCGCAATACATGCACATCGCCTGACCGGTGGGCACCACGTCGAGGAACACCCGCGGATGGTGGTTCCAGATGGGCATCCGCGGGTTGGGGCAGAACGCAGGCAGGTCCTTGCCGTCGAGTTCGACGCGGGACGCTTCCGGGTCGTCGGTGTTGCTCATCATCGTCTCCGTCGCGCTCAGACCTTCGTCAGCCAGTGGGCATACGTCGGGTTCCGACCGTTGACGATGTCGAAGAACGCGGTCTGCAGCTTCTCGGTGATCGGTCCGCGCTCACCCGATCCGATCGGCCGGCTGTCGAGTTCGCGGATCGGCGTCACTTCGGCGGCCGTGCCGGTGAAGAACGCCTCGTCGGCGATGTAGAACTCGTCGCGCGACATGCGCTTCTCGAAGCACGGGATGCCGAACTCGGCGGCCAGCGTCATGATGGTCTGGCGCGTGATGCCGTCGAGCGCGCCGCCCGACAGGTCGGGCGTGTAGAGCTTGCCGTCGAGCACCATGAAGACGTTCTCGCCGGACCCTTGGCAGACGTAGCCCTCGGGGTCGAGCAGCATCGCTTCCTCGTAGCCGTCGTTGAGCGCCTCCTGGTTGGCGAGGATCGACACGGTGTAGTTGCCGACCGCCTTGGCCTTGCACATCGTCACGTTCGAATGGTGGTGGGTGAACGACGACGTCTTCACGCGGATGCCCTTCGTGATGCCGTCCTCGCCGAGGTAGGCGCCCCACGGCCATGCGGCGATCGCCACGTGGATCGTGTTGCCCTTCGCAGCCACGCCGAGCTTCTCGGATCCGATGAAGACCAGCGGCCGGATGTAGCAGCTCTCGAGCTGGTTCGCGCGGATGACCTCTAGTTGCGCATCGACCAGCGTCGCGTGGTCGAACGGTACCTTGAGCTGGAAGATCTTCGCGCTGTTGAGCAGCCGCTTCGTATGGTCCTGCAGCCTGAAGACGGCGGTCGAGCCATCGGCCTGCTTGTAGGCGCGGACGCCCTCGAAGACGCCCATGCCGTAATGCAAGGTATGCGTGAGCACGTGCACCGTCGCATCGCGCCAGTCGACCAGCTTGCCGTCTTTCCAGATGAAGCCGTCGCGGTCGTCCATCGACATCGTTGTTCTCCTGCGGATCGTCAGTCGGAACCGCGCATTCTATCACCGCGGCCCGTCGCGACCGCAGGAGACGAGGCCTCCCGCTTCAGATGTCCTTCGCGCTGTCGCCCCCGTTCACTTCGTACTCGGCGCCGGTCACCATCGCGGCCGCATCGCTCGCGAGGAACACGGCGACCGGCGAGATGTCCTCGGGTTGCAGCCAGCCGACCTGCATCGGCACGGTGGGCTTCCGCTCGTCCCACGCCTGCTGCGGCGTGGGATGTTCGGGCGGCGGATGACCCTGCTCGCCGAAGCTTTCGCTGAGGCGCTTCTCGTAACGCGTCAGCGGCGTGTCGACGAGGCCGGGGATCAGCGCGTTGACGGTGATGTCGTACTTGCCGAACTCCAGCGCCGCCGACTTCATCAGCCCGAGGATCGCCCACTTCGACGCCGAATAGCTCGAGCCGTCCTTCGTGCCGTGCTTCCCCTGCATCGACGACAGCACGATGATCCGGCCCTTGCCCTTCGGCACCATTTTCGGCGCGAAGGCACGGATGGTGTTCGCGGTGCCGTTGACGTTGTTGTCGATCACGTCGTACCAGTCGCTGTCGGCCATCTCGAGCAGCGGCTTCCAGCGCTGGATCGCGGCGTCCGCGACGACGATGTCGATCTTGCCGTAATCGCGGTCGATGCGATCGGCCGCGGCGCGCAGCTCGCCGATCCTGCGGATGTCGGCCTGGATCGCTTCGCCGCGCCGGCCGAACGCCTTGATCTGCCGGACGGTCTCGACCAGGTCGTCGGGCGACGCGGGCGCCGCATCCGAGGCCGGGCTCACGTAGCCGGCGATGTCGATCACGATCACGTCGGCGCCGTTCGCCGCGTATTCGACCGCGATCGCACGGCCGATGCCGCGTGCACCGCCGGTCACGACGGCCACCTTGCCGTCGAGCACCGAGCCGCGGCCGCGCTTGATGTCGCCGGCGGTTCGATCGGCCGGCGGCTTTGGCATCGTCCCGCCGTTGACGGTCTGGGGCGCGCTGTCGAAGGCGGCGGCCGCGGCACCTCGGGCGACGAGCGCACCCGCGACCGCGCCAGCGCCGAACAGCACGTTGCGTCGGCCCGGCAATGGCGCGCGGGTCCGTGAGGTGGCGGGGTCCGGCAGGGGGCTGTCGCCGGTTTCGATCCTGTTCAGCATGAGCTTCTCCGTGACGCGCGTGTGCGCAATCACGGCGTTATCGCTCGTGCGAGACAGGTCCATCTTCGGATAAAAGCGGGATCGGCTCGCTCGTCAATCTGATGCGCCCGTCGATCAACGCAGGTGCTTGCGGACCACCAGCTTCAGGCCCGACCACGTCTCGTCGACGGCGCAGACCTTCACGTCGACGAAGCCGAGCGGCAACGCGACTTCGCGGACGACGTGCTCGTCGATGTCGGTCGTGACCTTCGACGCCTTCTTCGGCCACGATGCCCACACGACGGCCTCGGGACCGAGGAGCCTGCGCCAGGCGGGGAGGGCCGAGGCGAGGATCTCGCGTTCGGCCGTGAACAGGTGGACGAGATCGCATCGTTCATCGACCGTGTCCGTGAAGTCGACGCCGCGCGGCAGCGGCGCCAGCGACGCGCGATAGGTCGGCGGAGCACCGATGACCGCGATGCGGACGCCGGCGCCGATCCCGAGCTTCTTCGCGAGCGGCGTGCCGGAGTAGCCGATCGTCGACGGCATCGGTCGACCGGTTTGCTACGCCGTCATCGTCGACGGTTCGGCGAGCGAGTACTCGAAGTCGTAGTAGTGCTTGCCGTCCTCGATGCGGATGTCCATGCGACCGGCCAGGCCCGCGAGTTCGTCGCTGCCCGAGTCCGGGACGACGGTGACCGAGAGCTGCCGTGCGCCGCGGTCCATCGTGCCCGTGTGCTGCAGGAAGAAGGCGCCGCTGCGACCGAGCAGCGATCCTTCGACGCGCTCCATCGCGACGTAGCCCGCGGAGCCCGACGTCGGCGTCATGGCCGCCAGCATCTCGCCGACGCCGATCGCGTCGAGGTCGCCGTGATACCGCTTGTCGAGCGACATCCGGCCGATGCCGGAGGCGGTGCCGGCTTCATGGATCGGTTGCGGGCTCATCTTCACGTCGAAGACGCCAGTGATGCGATCGGTCATGGATGCAAGCCTTCGAGTCGTCGTTCCCGCGAAACCGGGCCAGTGTCGTTGCTCGGTCTTCCTCTCGTCAGTTCGCCACCACGTCGAACGTCTGTTCGTCGACACGACTGCCATCGACCAGCACCTCGACGCGGTAGCGCCCGATGCCCAGATCCGACGCCGGCAGGCTGCGCGCGAAGCGATAGGGTGTCTTCGTGAAGTCGAGCGTCTTCTCGCGTTCGGCGATCAGCGTCTCGCCTTCGTACCAGTTCCACCGGATCGCGTGCGACCCCGCGCCGCGCTCCTCGTCCCACGACACGTGGGTGACGACGATGACGCGATCCTTCAAGGCGACGCGGCGGGTCGGCACCTCCGGCGCGCGCGCTTCGTCCGGCGCGCCGGTAACGATGCTGCTGTAACGAAGCGACGAGGCGCAACCCGCGAGCGCCAGGACCAGACCGGCCATCAACAGCTTGCTCATCGACTCTCCCGCAGGCAGAACCGCAGTGCATCGCAACGCTGCGCATCGTTGCACGGGAAGCCCGGCCTGACCATCGAACCCGTGGCGAGGACGGCATCTTGTCGGCAAAGACGCAACGGTGGGACCCGATGCGGAGGGGGGCGGCACGAGCCGAGGCGGGTGCGGACGATCGGCAGCAGAGGGGTCTGCTACAGCCCTGCAGGCGCCGCCGGGATCGATCGGCAATGCGTTGTGTCGCGTGGTGCCGCGAGCCGGAATCGAACCGGCACTCCCTTGCGAGAAACAGATTTTGAGTCTATCGCGTCTACCAATTTCGCCACCGCGGCCACGTCTGCGCACAACGGCCGCCATTGTGTCACAAGCCTTTTCGCGTCGGTCGGCGGGGAGGCGATCTTGCGCATTCCGGTTGCGCCGTGGCGTCGGCTCGATAGAATCGCCCGACGCGCCTGGCCGAACGGGCGAGCCACACGGAGGGGGGCGATGCTTGAATCGCAGGTGGAGCGGTGGATCGTTTCGCGGGCCGGCGAGGAGATGCCCCTCGCGATCGAGCTTCCGTCGGGACGACGGATCGAGATGGGCCCGAAGCCGACCGTGCTGCTGCGACTCAACTCGATCGGCGCGATCCGGTCGCTGCTGAACCCGACGCTCGGCAATCTCGGCACCGCCTACGTCGAAGGCGACATCGATCTCGAAGGGCCGATCGACGACATCATCGAGGTCGGGGTCCAGTTGTCCGCATCCACCGGCGGCGACCACCTCACGAAGCCGGAGGCCGGACTGCTCGCCCGCGTGTTGTCGCACAGCCGTTCGCGCGACAAGGAGAAGATCGAGTACCACTACGATGTCTCCGACGACTTCTACAAGCTGTTTCTCGACGACGAGCTCGTTTATTCGTGCGCGTATTTCCAGCGCGACGACGACACGCTCGAACAGGCCCAGCACAACAAGCTCGACCACATCCTGCGCAAGGTCCGGCTCGCGCCCGGCGACCGACTGCTCGACGTCGGCTGCGGCTGGGGCGCGATGATCATCCGCGCGGCGCAGCAGGGCGCGCACGCGGTGGGCGTGACGCTGTCGACCAATCAATACGATTACGCGAAGCGCCGCATCGAGGCGCTCGGCCTCGGGTCGCGTTGCGAAGTGCGTTTGCAGGACTATCGCGACATTCCGGAGGTCGGCACCTTCGACAAGGTGGTCAGCGTCGGCATGTTCGAGCACGTCGGGCTGAAGAACCTGCCGCTGTATTTCCAGCAGATGCACGCGCTGCTGAAGGACGGTGGTGCGATGCTGATGCACGGCATCACGGCGACCGACCCGGAGCGGCGCCAGGTCGGTCGCGGCGCGGGCGAGTTCATCGATCGCTACGTGTTCCCCGACGGCGAGCTGCCGCACGTCAGCGACGTGCTGCGGACGATGGCCGAACGAAGTCTCGAGGTGGTTGACGTCGAATCGCTGCGACGCCACTACGCGAAGACGCTCGTGCACTGGGCGCGTCGCCTCGACGCGCATCCCGACGAAGCGATCGCGGCGGCCGGCGCCAAGCGCTTCCGCATCTGGCGCGTGTACCTGGCCGGCTGCGGCGTCGGCTTCCGCGACAACTGGATGAACATCTACCAGTTGCTCGCGTGCAAGCTCGGCGGACCGCACCAGAATCCCTTCCCGATGACGCGGGAATGGATGTACCCGTCGTAATCACGAAGAGCGGCTTCTCCGCAATCTCCTCGCCGCGAGATCGTTCCGCTCCGGAACGCTCCTCCGAACGCCGCCGTGCTCGAAACGGGTGAAGCGTGGCCTCGACGTGCGGTGCGATCGCGCCGCTCGGGCCCCATTTGGCTCGTTCGATTCGACGGTGCGCGCTGAGTCGCGACACGCCAAGCTGGACGGATGCCGCAGCGCAACGAACGGTCGATGAAAGCAGGTATTCTCGGCGCCGGGCCGAGCCGTGCCCGCCTCCGCGTTCCCCGACGACGACCATGACGACACCGATCCTCGCTCCTGCCAGACGCTTTCCGCGCGTCCGTTCATCTT
>CAXTPX010000009.1:0-13424 GCA_964246005.1 uncultured Burkholderiaceae bacterium
CTCATGCAGATCCAGGAACGGAAGCGCGAAGTCGACTACGGCACGCCGCGTCGCGTGTCGATCGACGAGGTCACGCTGACCATCGACGGTTTCGAGGTCACGGTCCCGAAAGGCACGTCGCTGATGCGCGCCGCGGCCGAGGCCGGCATCAACGTGCCGAAGCTGTGCGCGACCGACAGCCTCGAGCCGTTCGGGTCGTGCCGCCTGTGCCTGGTCGAGATCGACGGTCGCAAGGGCTTCCCCGCGTCGTGCACGACGCCGGCAGAAGACGGCATGTCGGTGCGCACGCAGACGCCACGGCTGCAGACACTTCGGAAGGGCGTGATGGAGCTCTACATCAGCGACCATCCGCTCGACTGCCTGACGTGCGCGGCCAACGGCGACTGCGAGCTGCAGGACATGGCCGGCGTCACGGGCCTGCGCAACGTGCGCTACGGCGTCGGTGCGGCCGCGGGCGCCCACCACCTCGACGACGTCAAGGACGAGTCCAATCCCTATTTCACGTACGACCCGAGCAAGTGCATCGTCTGCAATCGCTGCGTGCGCGCCTGCGAAGAGACGCAGGGCACGTTCGCGCTGACGATCAGCGGCCGCGGCTTCGAGAGCCGCGTGTCGCCGGGCCAGGACCAGCCGTTCATGGAGAGCGAGTGCGTCAGCTGCGGCGCGTGCGTGTCGGCGTGCCCGACCGCGACGCTGCAGGAGAAGAGCGTGATCGCGCTCGGCCAGCCCGAGCACAGCATCGTCACGACCTGTGCGTACTGCGGCGTCGGCTGCGGCTTCAAGGCCGAGATGAAGGGCAGCGAGGTCGTGCGCCTGACGCCGTGGAAGGACGGCAAGGCGAACGAGGGACACAGTTGCGTCAAGGGCCGCTTCGCGTGGGGCTATGCGACGCACGCGGACCGCATCACGAAGCCGATGATCCGCGCGAAGATCACCGACCCGTGGCGCGAGGTGAGCTGGGACGAGGCGATCGCGTACACGGCCTCCGAGTTCCGTCGCATCCAGGCGAAGCACGGCGTCGACTCCGTCGGCGGCATCACGTCGTCGCGCTGCACGAACGAGGAAGCCTATCTCGTGCAGAAGCTGGTCCGCACCGCGTTCGGCAACAACAACGTCGACACCTGCGCGCGCGTCTGCCACTCGCCGACCGGCTACGGCCTCGGCCAGACGTTCGGCACGTCGGCCGGCACGCAGACCTTCAAGTCGGTCGAGAAGGCCGACGTGATCATGGTCATCGGCGCGAACCCGACCGACGCGCATCCGGTGTTCGCGTCCCGGATGAAGCGACGCCTTCGCGAGGGTGCGCGGTTGATCGTCGTCGACCCGCGCCGCATCGACCTCGTCGACAGCCCGCACGTGAAGGCCGACTACCACCTGCCGTTGAAGCCGGGTACCAACGTCGCGGTCATCACCGCGATGGCGCACGTGATCGTGACCGAAGGCCTGCTTGCCGACGCCTGGATCGCCGAGCGCTGCGAGGACAAGAGCTTCGAGGACTGGAAGAGCTTCGTCTCGCGCGAAGAGAACTCGCCCGAGGCTACCGAGGCACGCACCGGCGTGCCCGCGGCCGACCTGCGCTCGTCGGCGCGCCTGTACGCGGCCGGTCCCAACTCGGCCATCTACTACGGCCTCGGCGTGACCGAGCATGCGCAGGGCTCGACGATGGTGATGGGCATCGCGAACCTCGCGATGGCGACCGGCAACGTCGGCCGCGAGGGCGTCGGCGTCAACCCGCTCCGCGGCCAGAACAACGTGCAGGGCAGTTGCGACATGGGCTCGTTCCCGCACGAGCTGCCGGGCTATCGCCACATCTCCGACACGACGACGCGCATGCAGTTCGAGGCGGCGTGGGGCGTCGAGCTCAGCCCCGAGCCGGGTCTCCGCATCCCCAACATGTTCGACGCCGCGCACGACGGCAGCTTCATGGGGCTCTACTGCCAGGGCGAGGACATCGTGCAGTCGGACCCCAACACGCAGCACGTGGCCGACGCGTTGATGGCGATGGAGTGCATCGTCGTGCAGGACATCTTCCTGAACGAGACGGCCAAGTACGCACACGTTTTCCTGCCGGGCTCGTCGTTCCTCGAGAAGGACGGCACGTTCACGAACGCCGAGCGGCGCATATCGCGCATCCGTCAGGTCATGCCGCCGCTGCCGGGTCTCGCCGACTGGGAGGTCACGGTCAAGCTGTCGAACGCGCTCGGCTATGCGATGGCCTACGACAGCCCGGAGCAGGTGATGGCCGAGGTGGCCTCGTTGACGCCGACCTTCGCCGGCGTCAGCTACGCGAAGATCGACCGGCTCGGCAGCGTGCAGTGGCCGTGCAACGACGAGACCGCCGACGAGGGCACGTCGGTGATGCACGTCGATCGCTTCGTTCGCGGCAAGGGGAGGTTCATCGTCACGCAGTACGTCGCGACCGACGAGAAGGTGACGCCCAAGTACCCGCTGCTGCTGACGACCGGTCGCATCCTTTCGCAGTACAACGTCGGCGCGCAGACCCGTCGCACGCCGAACAACCGCTTCCACGACGAGGACCGGCTCGAGATCCATCCGCACGATGCCGAGGAGCGCGGCATCAACGACAACGACTGGGTCGGCATCGAAAGCCGTGCCGGCCAGACCGTGTTGCGTGCGGTGATCGCGGAGCGCATGCAGCCCGGCGTGGTGTTCACCACGTTCCACTTCCCCGAGTCGGGCGCCAACGTCATCACGACCGACAACTCGGACTGGGCGACCAACTGTCCGGAGTACAAGGTCACGGCCGTGCAGGTGATGCCGGTCGCGCAGCCGTCCGCGTGGCAGAAGGACTACGCGACCTTCAATCGCACGCAGCTGGACTTGCTGGCGCAGGCGCAGGCGCAGGGCGACCTGGCGTTGGCGAAGTGACGATCCAGAACGATCGGGCCGGCCTGCAACGCGCGGCCGTCACGACGTGGCGCAAGCAGCGCGTCGCGTCGGCCGACGACTGGCTGGTCGACGAGGTGCCGGTCGCGCTCGTGTTCAACGGCATCTCGCACGCCGTGATGCTGGCGAGCCCGCTCGACCTCGACGACTTCGCGCTCGGCTTCGCGCTGACCGAGGGCCTGCTCGCGGATCGCTCGGAGCTGTACGGCGTCGACGTGTCGGAGGTCACCAACGGTATCGAGGTCCGGCTCGAAGTCGCGGCGGCATGCGAGTTCCGGCTGAAGGAACGGCGGCGCAACCTCAGCGGCCGCACCGGCTGCGGCCTCTGCGGCACCGAGAGCCTCGACCAGGTGCTGCGACCGATGCCGGTCCTGTCGAAGGCGATCTCCATCGAGCCGTCTGCCGTCGCGTCGGCGTTGAGGGCCATGGCGGAGTCGCAGCCGTTGCAACGCGCATCGGGCGCGGCGCACGCGGCGGCCTGGTGCGACGCCGACGGGCAGGTGCGTCTGGTGCGCGAG
Source organism: uncultured Burkholderiaceae bacterium (assembly GCA_964246005.1). Taxonomy (GTDB): domain Bacteria; phylum Pseudomonadota; class Gammaproteobacteria; order Burkholderiales; family Burkholderiaceae_D; genus CAHJXF01. The sequence continues at coordinate 3,426 of CAXTPX010000009.1, forward strand.
GACGTCGGTCGCCATAACGCGCTCGACAAGCTGATCGGCGCCCTGGTGCGCTCGGAGACGCCTGCAGCCGACGGCTTCGTTGCGGTCACCAGTCGAGCGAGCGTCGAGATGGTCCAGAAGACGTTGATGGCCGGCGTCTCGTTGCTGGTCGCAGTGTCCGCACCGACAGCCCTCGCGGTCCGCATCGCGTCGGAGAACGGTCTGGCCCTTGCAGGCTTTGCACGTGGCGACGATCTCGTCTGCTACACCGACCCGACGCGCTTCGGCCTTTCACCCGCAGCGAACCTCGCCCGCGTCGGCTGACGACATGAACATCGACAACCTCGTCCTGATGGCCAACCAGATCGGCAGCTTTTTCGAGGCGATGCCCGATCGCGACGAAGCGGTCGAAGGCATCTCGAATCACATCCGCAAGTTCTGGGCGCGGCGGATGCGACAGCAGCTCAACGAGCACTGGGAAGCTGGCCACGATTCCGGCCTGATGCCGATCGTCGTCGAGGCGATGACGCTTCATCCGATCATGGCGGCGCCCCCGCCGCTCGACCCGCCGGAGCCGCGCTCCGACGCGGAGAAGCACGACTGGAACGGGGCGTCGGAAGCCTGATCAGCCGCGCCCGAGCGGCGAGGCGCCGGCGCCGGAGTGCATCGGCCCCACGCGATGCTCGATGGCGTCACGCACCTCGAGCCGCAGGCCGCCGATGAAGGCCAGTTCGGCCACGATGAAGAGCGGACCGATCAACAGGCCGACGACGTCGTCGACGAACGCCGGCTTGCGGCCTTCGTAGTGATGCCCGACGAACTGGATCGCCCAGCCGATGACGAAGAGGCCGACCCCGGCCGTCACCCACGTCAGCGTCGCCATCGACGCGAACCATTGCCCCAGCGCGACGGCTGCGCCGATCAGCACCACCATCGCGGCGCCGAAGCGCAGGTCGAGCCGCAGGTAGTAGCCGATCGTGAGCGCGCCCACCAGCAGCGCGGGCGACACGACGAGGTCGCCGACGGTCAGGGAGGGACGCGCGAGCAGCGTCGTCACCGCGACGACGATCAGCGGAATGCCGATGAGATGCGTCGCGAGGTTGCGACGGTCGCGGTGGTAGGCGGCGTATTGCGAGAGCTGATCGGTCAGGGTCTTCATTGCACGATGTTCCTCGCAGGGGTCGAGCCGATTCGATTCGTCGGTCGCCGGTTCGGGCTGCGCGATTGTGCGGTGCTCGGCTGCGGATGCCAAGGGCAAACCCGCGTTGCCTGCCATGAGGCGGCTGCTATATTGAGCGCCCGACGCAGCGTTCCATTCCTGCGGTACGGTCGCCTGCTCCGGCCATGACCCGGGAGGCCAAGACGAGGAGCGAGGGATGAACCATCTGAGCGGCATGGATGCGAGCTTCCTGCATCTGGAGACTCCCGAGACGCCGATGCATGTCGGCGGCATGCACACCCTCGAGTTGCCCGACGGCTATGCCGGCGACTTCTACGAGGACTTCAAGCAGCACATCGTCGATCGCCTGCACGTGTCCGAGGTCTTCACGCGCAAGCTCGCGCTGATGCCGTTCGAGCTGTCGAACCCGGTGTGGGTCGAGGACGACGAGGTCGACATCGACTATCACATCCGTCGCGTCACGTTGCCGAAGCCCGGGACGCACAAGCAGCTGGAGCAATACGTCGCGCGACTCCACTCGTCGCTGCTCGATCGCAGTCGCCCGCTGTGGGAGTTCTTCGTCATCGACGGACTGGAGCAAGGCCGGGTTGCGTTGTATACGAAGGTGCATCACGCCGGCATCGACGGGCAGGCGGGCGTCGCGCTCGCGACCGCGATCATGGACACCACGCCCGAGCCGCGGAAGGTCAAGCCGCCGCGCGAGCGGAAGCGGGCGCATCGCTACCAGCTCGGCATGGCCGAGCTCGCTTCGGCCGCGGTCAGCAACACGCTGCAGCAGTACGTCAAGCTCGTGAAGACCTTGCCCGACATGGCGCGCGCGCTGCAGAGCGTCGTCATGCCGCAACCGGGGCGGGACGGCAAGCGCGACTTCAAGCTGACGAAGGACATCAAGCTGGTCGGTCCGAAGACGATCTTCAATGTGTCGATCACGAACCAGCGGGCGTACGCGGGCCGCTCGATCTCGCTCGCCGAGACGAAGCAGCTCGGCAAGCGGCTCGGCTACTCGTTGAACGACGTCGTGCTCGCGACCTGCGGCGGCGCGCTGCGCCGTTACCTGAAGGAATACGACGCGTTGCCGAATAAGTCGTTGACCGCGGCGGTGCCGGTGTCGCTGCGCGAGCAGGGCAACACCGATGCGAACAACCAGGTCTCGATGACGGTGATGACGCTCGCGACCGACGTCGCCGATCCGATCGAGCGGCTCGGCGTCATCCACGAGTCGTCGGTCGCGGCCAAGACGTTGATGGGCACGTTCAAGGCCGCGATCCCGACCGACTTCCCGTCGTTCGGCGCGCCGTGGCTGATGGCCGGCATCGCGTCGATGTATGGACGCTCGGGCCTCGCGAACGCGCTGCCGCCGGTCGCGAACGTCGCGGTGTCGAACGTGCCGGGTGCGCAGATGCTGTTGTACGTCTGCGGCGCGAAGATGCTGAGCTACTTCCCGGTGTCGATCCCCACGCACGGCGTCGCGCTCAACATGACCGTGCAGAGCTACAACGGCTCGCTCGACTACGGCCTGATCGCCTGTCGGCGCGCGGTGCCCGACATCGCCGACCTCGCGGATTTCGTGGTCGACGAGCATCGGCGGCTGCTGGAGGCGGCGATGAAGGCGCCTGCGGTGGGGGTGGAGGCGCATGCGGCGGTGCAGGTGGTCGAACCGATGGCCGCTGACCCTGTACCGCCGGTGGTCAAGCGGAAGCGCAGAGCGGTGGTCGCCCCGTCGAAGGACGTGTCGCACCGCATCGAGAATACCGCCGCCGCCAAGACCCCGGGCAAGCGCGCGACTGCGAAGGCAGCAAAGAAGATCGTGGCCAAGAAGAAGGGCAACGGCACGACGAAGACTGCCGGGGCGGTTAGGAAGACGGTCCGCAAGACGCGGACGCCCGCCAACGCGTTGCACTGACGAGTCATGCCGTCGTTCCCGCGAACGCGGGAACCCAGCGTCGTCGAAACTATGCAAGAAGCACGACACTGGATTCCCGCGTTCGCGGGAACGACGAAATGATGCTCCGCCACCTTCACACGACATGAACGCCAAGCTCGACAACACCGTCCCGCAACCGCCGCTCCGGCCGATCCTCGGCAATGCCGGCGAGCTCGATTCCGCAGCGCCGATCCAGAGCATGATGCGGCTCGCGAAGACCTACGGGCCGATCTACAAGCTCACGATCTTCGGCCGCGACATGTACGTCGTCAGCTCGCAGGAACTGGTCGACGAGTTGTCCGACGAGACGCGTTTCCAGAAGCGCATCCACGGCCCGTTGAAGGAGATCCGCGCGTTCGCGGGCGACGGCCTCTTCACCGCCTACAACAGCGAGCCCAACTGGGCCAAGGCGCATCGCCTGCTGATGCCGGCGTTCGGGCCGCTCGGCGTGCGCTCGATGTTCGACCGCATGGTCGACGTGGCCAACCAGATGTTCGTCAAGTGGGAGCGCTTCGGGTCGAGCGCGGTGATCGACGTCGCCGACAACATGACGCGCCTCACGCTCGACACGATCGCGTTGTGCGCGTTCGACTACCGCTTCAACAGCTTCTATCAGAACGAGATGCATCCGTTCGTCGCGGCGATGGTCGATGCGCTCGACGAGGCCGGCCAGCGCGGGCGCCGGCCGAACGTGCTGTCGAACCTGATGGTCTCGAAGAAACGCAAGTACGAAGCCGACCAGGTCGTGCTGTCGCGCGTCGCCGAGCAACTGATCGCCGAACGTCGACAGGATCCGAAGGGCCAGGGCAAGCACGACCTGCTCAACGTGATGCTGAACGGCGTCGACACGGTGACCGGCGAGAAGCTGTCCGACGAGAACATCCGCTTCCAGCTCGTGACGTTCCTGATCGCGGGCCACGAGACCACCAGCGGCCTGCTGTCGTTCGCGACCTACCTGCTGCTGAAGAATCCCGCGGTGCTGGTGAAGGCGCAGCAGATCGTCGACGAGGTGCTGGGCGACGACATGCCGCGCGTCGAACACCTCGCGAAGCTGCGCTACATCGAGCAGGTCCTGATGGAGACGTTGAGGCTGTGGCCGACGGCGCCCGCGTTCGCGGTCAAGCCCGGCGCGAACACGCTGCTCGCCGGTCGCTATCCGCTGACGCCGCAGGACACGCTGCTGGTCCTGCAGCCGATGCTGCATCGCGACCCGGCCGTGTGGGGCGACGACGCCGAGACCTTCGATCCCGATCGCTTCGCGCCGGAGAACGCCGAGAAGCTGCCGCCGAACGCGTGGAAGCCGTTCGGCAACGGCGCGCGCGCCTGCATCGGCCGCCCGTTCGCGATGCAGGAGGCGCAACTCGTGATGGCGATGCTGCTGCAGCGCTTCGACATCGTGTTCGACGACCCGTCGTATCAACTGCACATCGCCGAGACGCTGACGATCAAGCCGGACGGTCTCAACATCCGCGCGAAGGCGCGCGGTCGCGGGGACTTCACGGGACCCGCCGCCTTCAGGAGCGCCATCCCGTCGACGCCGCAGCGGCCGTTGAAGAAAGACGACGTCGACGAGCCGGTCGTCGCCGGCGAGGCGATGCCGCTCCTCGTCCTCTACGGCAGCAACACCGGCGCGTCCGAGATGTTCGCGCGCCGCATCGCCGGCGACGCGGCGCGCCAGGGCTATCGCGCGATCGCGGCGCCGCTCGACGACCATGCCGACAAGCTCTCCCCCGACACGCCGGTCGTGATCGTGACCGCATCGTACGAAGGACAGGCGCCCGACAACGCGAAGAAGTTTCTCGCATGGGTCGAGAGCCGGTCACCGGGCGACCTCGCGGGTGTCCGCTTCGCGTTGTTCGGTTGCGGCAACCGCCAGTGGGCCCGCACCTATCAATTCGTTCCGAAGCGCGTCGACGCGGCGCTCGCAGCGGCAGGCGCCGAGCGGTTGCGGCCGCGCGGCGAGGCCGATGCCGGCGGTGATTTCTTCGGCGCGTTCGACGAGTGGTACGAAGGCTTGTGGAAGGACCTCGGCCATGCGCTCGGCCGGATCGTGGCCGACAAGCCGCCAGCGCCGCTCTTCGATGTCGAGATCCTGAAGGCGGGTCGCGAGAACGCGTTGCAGCTGGGCGAGCTCGAGCAGGCGACGATCGTCGCCAATCGCGAGCTCGTGAACCTGGCCGCGATGGATCCGGGGAGAGCGCGCTCGAAGCGCCACCTGCAGATCGCGCTGCCGCCCGGCATGACCTATCGCAGCGGCGACTACCTGACCGTCCTGCCGCGCAACGCGCCGTCGAACGTGCAGCGCGCGCTGCGTCGCTTCGGTCTCGCCAACGACACGCAGATCGTGATCCACCAGGCCGGCGCTGCCGTGTCGCTGCCGGCCGACTATCCGATCAGCGCGTTCGAGGTGCTGTCGAACTACGTCGAGCTCGCACAGCCCGCGACGCGCGCGCAGATCCATCAGCTTGCCGCCGCCACGTCGTGTCCACCGGAGAGGGTCGACCTCGAACGCATGGCGTCCGACGAGGCGTACACGAGCGAGGTGCTCGACAAGCGCGTCAGCGTGCTCGACCTGGTCGAGCGCACCGGGTCGTGCGCCGTCACGTTCGCGCAGTTCCTCGCGATGCTGCCCCTCTTGCGCGCGCGTCAGTATTCGATCTCGTCGTCGCCGCTCGCCAACGATGCCGAGGCGAGCCTCACGATCGCGGTCGTCGACGCGCCGTCGATGTCGGGGCAGGGGCGCTTCCAGGGCGTGGCGTCGACCTACCTCGCCGCGCTGCAACCCGGCGATCGTCTGGCCGTCGCGGTGCGGCCGTCGCAGTCGGGCTTCCACCTGCCGGCCGATCCGAAGACGCCGATCGTGATGGTCTGTGCCGGCACCGGCGTCGCGCCGTTCCGTGGCTTCCTGCAGGAGCGTGCCGCGCAGAAGGCGGCCGGTCGCGAGGTCGGCCGGGCGCTGCTGTTCTTCGGCGTCGATCATCCCGACGTCGACTACCTGTACCGCGACGAGTTCGCCGCGTGGGAAGCGGAGGGCGTGGTCGAGATGCGGCCGGCGTTCTCGGCCAGGCCGGACGGCGACCTGATGTTCGTGCAGCACCGCGTGTGGCACGACCGCGCCGAGATCGCCGCATTGTTCCGCGAGGGTGCGCAGTTCTACGTCTGCGGCGACGGCAAGCACATGGCGCCCGCGGTGCGCGATACGTTCGTGCGCATCTACCAGAAGGCCACGCAGGCGGACGACGCCGTGGCCGGGGCATGGGTCGACCGGATGGAGCACGAGCACGGGCGCTACGTGTCGGACGTGTTCGCCTGAGACGTCATCGCCGGCGTCGCGGCGGGTGGTCGCATACTGTGCGGCTCCGACCGGGAACGAGGCACGCCCTCTCCCTGCCGAGGAACGACTGCCGAAGACGATCACCGGCAGCATCCGCGGCGCGACGCGACGAGGTCATGAGTCGATGACCGCCTGGTCCGTCTCCGGTCGATACCGGTGATGAAGGACGGCATGTCCGCAGTGATCGCAGGACGGGACCCGGAAACACCGCACGACGGCTCGTCGCGGGTCACCGTGAACGGGATCGACATCGCCTACCAGGTCTTCGGCAAGCGAGCGAACCCGCCGCTGCTGCTGATCATGGGACTCGGCGCGCAGATGATCGGGTGGGACGAAGCGTTCTGCCGGATGCTCGCCGGCCGCGGCTACTTCGTGATCCGCTTCGACAACCGCGATGCCGGCCGCTCGACCAAGTTCGACGGCATGTGGATCCCGAATCGCTTCGCGCTCGTGGGCAATGCGTTGCGCGGGAAGCCGCTCGCGAGTCCGTACACGCTGGTCGACATGGCGACCGACTGCGTCGGACTGCTCGACGCGCTCGGCATCGCACGGACGCATCTGGTCGGCGCGTCGCTCGGCTCGGCGATCGGGCAGGAGTTCTTGATCCATCACGCCGACCGCGTGCAGAGCTTCACGTCGATCATGGGCATGACCGGCAACCTGAAGCTGCTGCGCCCGCGGCGGGAGGCCCTGTCGGTCCTGTTCAGCCGACCTGCCACGACCGAGGCCGGGTACATCGCCGCCTACCGGCACACCGGCCGCGTGATGCGGGCCGGTCGCTTTCCGGACGACGAGGCGCACGACTTCATCCGCGCGCGACTCTCCTGGATGCGCGGGTATCACCCGTCCGGAAAGAGCCGCCAGTTCGCGGCGTTCCTCGCGTCCGGCAATCGAAGCGCCGCGCTGCGGAGCGTCGACGTGCCGACGCTCGTGATCCACGGCGCGGTCGATCCCCTCGTGCCGGTGGACGCGGGCCGCGAGACGGCCGTCATGATCCCGCGTGCGCGCTGGTCGGTGATCGAGCGGATGGGCCACGCATTGCCGATGCCGATGTGGACCGGGATCGTGGACCTGATCGCGGGGCATGCGCATTAGCCCGCGTCCCGGCCTGTATCGTTGCGGCCTTGCGCGTCCCCGCCCATCCAAACCGATTCCCGATGCTCACTCCGACCGAATCCTCCGCCCTCGCGCGTGTTAACGGCATCGACCTCTGCTACGAGACCTACGGCGATCCGGCCGACCCCGCGCTGCTGCTGATCATGGGTCTCGGCACGCAGATGATCGCGTGGGACGAGGTGTTCTGTCGCCAGCTCGCGGACCGCGGCTATCACGTGATCCGCTTCGACAACCGCGACATTGGCAAGTCGACCTGGCTCGATCACGAAGAGGTGCCGAACCCGATGCTGCTGTTCGCGAAGGCGGCGATCGGCCTGAAGCCGAAGGTGCCGTACACGTTGAAGGACATGGCGAAGGACAGCGTCGGACTGCTCGATCATCTGGGCATCGCGAAGGCGCACGTGGTCGGCGCGTCGATGGGCGGGATGATCGGTCAGGAGATGGCGATCGAACATCCCGACCGCCTGCAGAGCTTCACGTCGATCATGAGCACGACCGGTGACTCGAAGCTGCCGGCCGCGAAGCCCGAGGCCACCGCGCTCCTGGTCGCGAAGCCGGCCGCGAACGAGGCGCAGTTCATCGCGTTCTACAAGGGGATGATGACGATGCTGCGAGCCGGCGCCTTTCCCGAGGACGAGGCGCTCGACGAGTCGCGCGGAATCGCGGCGTATCGGCGCGGCTACCACCCCGCCGGCAGCGCGCGGCAGCTCGCGGCCATCATCGCGTCGGGCAATCGCACGAAGGCGCTGAACGGCGTGACGGTCCCGACGCTCGTGATCCACGGGCGACCCGACCCGCTGGTACCGGTCGAAGGCGGCATCGCGACGGCCGCCGCGATCCCTGGTGCGAAGCTCCTGATCCTCGAGCGCATGGGTCATGCGCTGCCGCTGTCGACGTGGAGCGAGGTGATCGACGCGATCGCCGCGCACGCGCGCTGAGAGGGCCGGGACCGCCATGCACATGCGCCGGATGCGTCGCTGCATCGTCGTCTTCGCCTGTTGCCTGGCGTGGAGCGGAGCGCAGGCCGAGCCGTCGCCCGAGGAAGCCGCGCGCGCATTGCTGTCCCGACAGCGAGACGCCTGGAACCGCGCCGACATCGACGCGTTCATGCAGGACTACTGGCACAGCGGAGAGCTGCGCTTCGCCGGCGGCGATACCGTGCGGACCGGCTGGCAGGAAACGATCGACCGCTATCGCAAGACCTATCCCGATCCGACGACGATGGGCAAGCTCGACTTCGTTCTGGTCGAGGTGCGCGAGCTGACGCCGGTGGTGGTCTATGTCTTCGGCAAGTGGAACCTGACCCGCCGCGGCGATGCGCCCGGCAAGGCGCCGCACGGGCTCTTCACGCTGATCGTCGAGCGGAAGGACGGGGAGTGGGTGATCACGCGGGACCACACGTCGACGGCTGGCGGGTGAGCATCACGCCTGACGGACCGCGAGGCGAGCGTCGTCAACAGTGATGACGCCACTGGCGCCAGCAGGAGCGAGCCCTCTTCGACCTTGCAGACCATGCGGTGCTCGTCGGTGATGGGTCGCGACCAATAGCCCGCCAGGGCATGCTTCAGCGGCTCGGGTTTGCCGATGCCGGTGAAAGGCTCGTGCTCCGTTGCGCGAATCAGCGTCGAGCTCTGGTCAACCCTGGACCGGGGAGTGGGTGATCGAGCGGGACCACACGTCGTCGGTCGGAGGTCAGCTGGTCAGTCGATACGCGTGTCGCGCGATCCGCTCGTCCTCCTGCGCCATGAGCACGCGGATCGCACAGCGCGACGAGGCGTGCTGGAGCGGTTCGTTCGTCGACCGATCGGGGTCTTCATTCAGGACGATGCCGAGCGACGAGAGGTCGGCGCAGATCGTCGCCCGGGTCTTCGCGTCGTGTTCGCCGATGCCACCGGTGAAGACCAGCAGCTCGATGCCGCCGAGCGACACGACCATCGTGGCGATGCACTTGGCGACCGATCGGCAGAACATCGCGATCGCGAGTCGGGCGTCGTCGTTCGACGAGGCTGCCTGCAACGCGCGCATGTCGCTCGCCAGGTCCGAGATGCCGAGCAGGCCGGAGCGACGGTCGAGCAGGTCCTCGAGACGATCGGCATCGAAGCCCTTCTCCCGCAGGAGGTAGAGCAGCACGCCGGGATCGAGGTCGCCACTGCGCGTGCCCATGATCACGCCGCCGGTCGGTGTCAGTCCCATGCTGGTGTCGATCGAGCGGCCATCGAGCACCGCGGTGATGCTCGCGCCGTTGCCGAGATGGGCGATCACGAGACGCTCGGGGACTTGGTCGCCGAGGTGGGAGACGATCGACTCGCACGACAAGCCGTGGAAGCCGTAGCGCTCGACGCCTTCGGCCCGCAACGCCTTCGGTAGCGGCAGGGTGCGCGAACGCACGTCGAGGTCGGCGTGGAACGCGGTGTCGAAACACGCGACCTGCGGCAACGACGGGAAGCGCTCGCGCGCGACGCCGAC